>JAFAWC010000466.1 GCA_019242135.1 Mycobacteriaceae bacterium
GTCGGCGACCACGCGACCTACCACAAACGCTACGACGCGCCGTTGGAGTCGGACATCGACGCGCTGGCGCACACCGTGTCCGGATGGGTCCGGCGCAGCGCGGCGGCGCGCGACGTCGGCGCCGACACCGCGGAGGCGATCACCGCCGCCACTGCATCGCCGGGGCGGGTGGCCACCCTGATCCTGCCTGCCGACGTGTCATGGACCGACGGGGCCGAACCCGGGCAACCGCAACCGGCGTCGGCGCCGGAAGCGCCGGCGGCCGCCGAAGCGGTGGATCTGGCCGCGACGATCCTGCGCAGCGGCGAGCCGGCGATGCTGCTGCTCGGCCACGACGCCACCGGGCAGGCGGGGCTGATCGCGGCCTCCCGGATTGCCGAGGCGACCGGCGCCCGGCTGCTGTGTGAAACGTTTCCGACACGGCTGGCACGGGGCGCGGGCCTGCCCGCGGTCGAACGGCTCGGATATTTCGCCGAGGCAGCCGAGGCGCAGCTGGATGGGGTCAAGCACCTGATTCTGGCCGGTGCCCGCGCACCGGTGTCGTTCTTCGCCTACCCGGGCAAACCGAGCGATTTGGTGCCGGCGGGTTGTGCGGTGCACACTCTCGCCGAGCCGGGACAAGCGAGCGCGGCGCTGGTCGCGCTGGCCGACGACGTCGCTGCCGACGCCGCGCCCACCCTCGCGGCGCTGCGCCGCCCGCCGCTGCCGACCGGAGCGTTGACCGGGCAGGCCATCGCCGAGGCGGTCGGCGCGCTGCTTCCGGAGCACGCGATCGTCGTCGACGAGTCCAACACGGCCGGATTGGCGCTGCCGGCCGCGACGGCCGGTGCGCCCCCGCACGACTGGCTGACGCTGACCGGGGGCGCGATCGGCTACGGCCTGCCGAACGCGGTCGGCGCCGCGATCGCCGCGCCCGACCGCCGGGTGCTGTGCCTGCAGGCCGACGGCTCGGCGATGTACACGCCCGCGGCGTTGTGGACGATGGCCCGGGAGCAGCTCGACGTCACCACCGTCATCTACAACAACGGGGCCTACGACATCTTGCGACTCGAACTGCAGCGGGTCGGTGCGCAGAGCGCCGGCGGCGTGCCGGGTCCGCGGGCCGAAGCCATGCTCGACCTCGACCCGCCGCGAATGGATTTCGTCGCGATGGCCACCGGCATGGGCGTACCCGCCCGACGTGCCACCACCGCCGAAGAGTTCACCGCCGCGCTCGCCGACGCGCTGGCGGCGTCGGGACCACGGCTGATCGACGCGGTCATCCCGTCCCTGATGGGCGGCGCATGAGCTTCGATTTGCAGCGGTTCGTCGACGCGCAGGCACCCGTGTACAACACGGTCGTCGCCGAGCTGCGGGCAGGATCCAAACGCAGTCACTGGATCTGGTTCATCTTTCCGCAGCTGGCCGGCCTGGGCCGCAGCCCGACCGCGGCGCGTTTCGCGATCTCGTCGTTGGCCGAGGCTCGTGCGTACCTGGATCACGACGTGCTCGGCCCGCGGCTTCGCGAGTGCACCCGTCTGGTCAACGCGATCGAGGGCCGAACGGTCGACGAGATCTTCGGCTGGCCGGACGACCTCAAGGTGCGCTCGTCGATGACACTGTTCGCCCGCGCCACCGATGACAACGCCGAATTCGTCGGGCTTTTAGACAAGTTCTATGGGGGTGAGCACGACCCGGCGACGGTTGACCTGCTGTCACGCCGGCCGCAGCACTAGCCAGCCATTCGGTTCGACGACCGCTTTTCGCACCTGTACCGACGCGGGTGCTCCGGCACCGCCCAGAACGTGTCCGTGCTCAAAACCGAAGTCTGTCAGCGTGATCGATAGCGGAGTGGTGTCGATGTTCAAAACGACAAGAAGAGCGTTCTCATGGTGGCGGCTGATGTAGGCGTAGCGGCGGTTCTGCAGGAGCACCGCATGGGTGGTGGCGCGGTGCAGCCACGGGTGACGCCGTCGAAGCCCGATGAGGAACTGATGCAACCGGAATGCTTCTTCGGCCACACGATCCAGCGGCTCGGGCGCAACAGGGAATTCGGGTCGGATCGCGTCGTCCCCGCCGTGTCGTTCCTCCTTCGTTCCGAGGCGCGCGAACTCGTCACCGGCATAGATACTGGGAACGCCGCCAACGGTCATCAGGATCACAACCGCGTGCGCAAGGTGCCGCGGGTCGTCCAGCCGGGTGGCGATGCGCGTGACGTCATGGTTGCCGACAAACGTCAACGGCGCGAACGCCTCGAGGAATTCGTTGTGGCGCTGCAGCGCCCAATCGAGTTCGTGAAAATTGCCATCGTTGCATGCACTCCAGATGGCCTTCCACAGCTCGTACTGTGTAACCGAGTCGAATGTGCCGTCGCGCACCCGCGCGGAGTAATCCCCGTGGATGACCTCTCCCACGAACCAGGCGCCGGGATAGGCGGTGCGCACGCCGGGGATGACCGACGCCCAGAACGCGTCCGGCATGGCGTATGCCGCGTCGAGCCGCCACCCGTCAGCGCCCCGGCCCAGCCAGTGGCGCATCACGTCGCCGACGTAGTCAATTACCTCGGCGTTGAAGTGATCGAGCGCGATCAGCTCGCCATGGCCCTCGAAAGTGTGAAAGCCGTTGGGGCCGCTGCGAAACCATGACGAGTGAGGAAAGTCGGTTCCGACATGGTTGAATACGCCGTCGAGCAGGACACGCAGGCCCCGCCGATGCGCCTGCTCGACGAGGAAGTCGAAGTCGGCGTCGTCGCCGAGGCGCGCGTCGATGCGGTAATGGTCGGTGGTGTCGTAGCCGTGGGTGCGCGATGCGAAGATCGGCCCGAGCGCGATACCGGACGCGCCGAGCGCAATCGCGTGGTCGAACCATCGCACGAGGCGGCGCAGCCGGTGCTGTCCGGGCGGGGGAGCAGCAGGGTAGGCGCCGACGAAGCCCAACGGATAGACCTGCCACCAGATCGCGTGCTGCACCCATGCGAGCGCCACGGCTGCGCAGTCTACGCACAGGCGCGCCGCCGGCGGCCGCGAAGGCGGCCGGGATCAAACGGTGCCCCCCGGCCTCGCGTCAGCGGGTAACTGCACAGGCCAATCGCCACCGCGAACAGATGACCCAAGCCGGTGAACCCGGGGCGCCACAGCGCCGCGACGATAAACGTGGCCAGCACGGCGGCAACGTAGGCCCAGCGCCAGGGCACGGCGATGCGGTAGGCGAGCACGGCGACGAGGCCGACCACGAAGTAGCTGACGCCGATGTCGGGCACGTTGATCAAGCGCTCGGGCGCCGTGCCGCGCTCGATGCGCAGATACAGCCAGCCTTCGCTGAGGTAGGTCGCTGCGACGTGGGCGACGAGCCCGACCCCAAGCCAGCGCAGCTGGCCCAGCCAATGTTCGACGGGCGCGAGAAAGACAGTGAAGACCACCGCATAGGGCAGCCAGTACCGGCCGTCGATCCACAGCAGACTTTCGAGGAGCACCCGGACCGGGTCGGTGGCCAGGTGATGCAGATTGGTCGAGCGATGCACCAGAAAGTGGTGCAGCTGGCGGCGGTTCATCTGGTGCGTGATGCTGGTCGTGTAGCCCAACACGACCAGCCAGACATAGGTCAGCGGCGCGGTGCGCACGAACCGCCACAGTTTCTTGCCCACCGCGAACACCCTGATGACGATCGCATGCCCGGGACCAAACAGCACGCAACTCGACAGCGCAGAGTAGAACGTGTTCTAGTGCAAGGATGCTGGAGTTCTCCAGGGAGGACCTGACCGCCGCGGACGTGGAACGGCTGCGGCGGATCTATGAGCCGCTGACGCAGTCCGTGCGTGAACTGATCGACGCGGCCATCCGAACCGAGGTCGACGCCACGACCGTCGCCGAGGTGACGGCTCAGATCGAGGTCGCGACCGCGCGGTTGCGCAGCAACCAGATGCCGGGTCCGTTCGGGGTGCGGTTCACCTTCGACGCCGGCGGCATGGCCTGGGGCAACCCGGTGATCGGCGTGCGCAATCCGATCGCACCGCCGGTCGTGCTCGACTGTGACGACTCGGGCAAGGTGTCGGCGGACTTTCATCTCGGCGCCGCATACGAAGGGCCGCCGGGCCACGTCCACGGTGGTGTCTGCGCGCTAATTCTCGATCACGTGCTCGGCGAAGCCGCCAGTGGTGGCCTGACCCGGCCAGCGTTCACCGGCACGATCACCTGCCGCTATCTCCGCGCCACCCGGCTGGGTGCACTGCACACCGAGGCCACCATCGAGCGCGTCGAGGGCGTGAAGACGTTCGCGGTCGGTCATCTCGCCGACGAGGAAGGCGTCACCGTGGAGGCCGAGGGGGTCTTCGTCGTGCCCAAATGGGCCCGCTGACAGAGGCGCCGGCGCGCCGGCCTCGGCACGATTCGGCGTGCCCGGGCGTCGTCCTGCACTACATTGAGCAGCTATGCAGGGTGACGCCGACGTTCTCAAGCTCCTCAACGAGCAACTGACCAGCGAGTTGACCGCGATCAATCAATATTTCCTGCACTCGAAAATGCAGGAGAACTGGGGCTTCACCGAACTGGCCAAGCGCACCCGGGAAGAGTCGATCGAGGAGATGCACCACGCGGAGTGGATCACCGATCGCATCCTTCTGCTTGACGGCCTGCCCAACTACCAACGGCTGTTCTCGCTTCGCGTCGGGCAGTCGCTGCGCGAACAGTTCGAAAGCGATCTCGCCATCGAACTGGAAGTGAAGGCCCGCCTCGGACCCGGGATCGTGATGTGCCGGGAGAAGCAGGACTCCACCAGCGCCGTGCTCTTCGAGAAAATCATGGCTGACGAGGAAAAACACATCGACTGGCTGGAGACACAGCTGGAGCTGATGGACAAGCTGGGCGAGCCGCTGTACGCGGCGCAGTGTGTCTCGCGCCCACCCAGCTGAACCGGCACCGGAGCGGCGATGCCGGGCCAAGCGCTAGCTTCTTAACGCCGGGGTTGCACTCGTCCATCGCCTAACGACGATCCAGACGCAACCGATCTCAGTTCGTCGCTTGTGTGGGAAATCCCCCCAGGAAAGCCTGGTCAAACCTGCATTGCTGTGACATCGGATGATTCGCGTCACCGCGGACGTCCAGAGGGAAGCAGTCGGTCGGGTTCGTCGGCCCAATCCCGTTGCATGAGCACCCGATGCGCGATGCGGTCCAGTGCTGCCTGGATCTCGACGCGGTCGGGTCGGCCTTCGAACGACGGTGATCGCTCGAGTTTGTCTGCCCAGTACTCGACGATCGCCGACGACAAGACGTCTACCTGCTGTCGTCCGGCTTGCGTGAGCCACAGGCTGTCGCCGGTGCGCAGGGCGTAACCGTGCTCGACCAAGCGCCCGAACGTCGGCTCGAGCACCTCCTGCGGCATGCGCCGGCGCTCGGCGATATCGGAGAGCCGAGCGCCGCCGAACACCTGCGCGTGGCGGTAGATCTGCAGCAGCGCCCAGGTCTGGGCGATGTCCAACTCGCAACCGACCCGTGCGCACAGCGCGCGCAACCGGACGGCGGGGCTGTGCCGCATCATGCGGCCTAGAGCGGTCTCCAACATGTTGTCGGGCGATGCGCTGTTCGGCATCGCGAAACCCTCGCCCATGTCAAGCCCTACTGCCGCGGCGTCGCGCAGCGGCACCTCTTTGAGCGAGAGCGCGACGAGGAAGCCGACAACAGCCACCGGAGACGCGCAAAGAAACACCAGGTCGAGCGATTGGGCGTATGCGTGTACCACGGGTGCCGCGACCGGGTGGGGCAGCGCGTGCAGGACCTTTGGATCCTGGGCCGCCCTGCCCGGCGCGCCACTGGCGGCCAGGGCCGGCGGAATGCGGTTGGCCAGGAAGTTGACGAACAGCGAACCGAACACCGCCGCCCCGAATGAGCTTCCGATCGTGCGGAAGAAGGTCACGCCGGACGTCGCCACTCCCAAATCCGCGAAGTCCGACGTGTTCTGCACGATCAGCACCAGCACCTGCATGCACATGCCGATGCCGGTGCCCAGCACAAACAGGTACGCCGACTGCACCACCGCGGGCGTCGAGGCGTCCATCCGCGACAACAGCACGAAGCCCACGCCCATGATCAGCGTGCCCGCGACCGGGAACATCTTGTACCGGCCGGTGCGCCCGACGATCGCACCGCTGCCGATCGAGGTGACCAGCAGCCCGGCCACCATCGGCAACGTCCGCAGACCGGACGCGGTGGCCGACACGCCGTCGACGAACTGCATGAACGTCGGCAGGAAAGTCAGTGCACCCAGCATCGCGAAGCCGACGACGAAGGAGAGCACACAGCACACGCTGAACACCGGATTGGAAAACAGCCGGATGGGAAGGACCGGCTCGGCGGCGCGCAGTTCGATGATCACGAACGTCGCCAGCGCCACAGCCGATGCCGCGAAGAGTCCGATGATCATCGGGGAGCTCCACGGATACACGTTGCCGCCCCAGCTGGTGGCCAACGTGAGGCCGGAGGCGCCGAGCCCGACGAACACGATGCCCGCGTAGTCGATGCGGGGTTTGGCGGTTCGCCCCAACGCCGGTATGGCGGCGGCGGCCACCAACACCACCACCACGGCCACTGGCACGTTGATCCAAAACGCCCACCGCCAACTCAGGTGGTCGACGAAAAAACCGCCGAGCAGCGGACCCACCACGGTCGTCACCCCGAACACCGCGCCCAGCGCGCCCTGGTAGCGGCCCCGGTCGCGCAGCGGAACGACTTCGCCGATCAGCGCGGCCGCGGTGACCATGATCGCGCCGCCACCGATGCCCTGCAGCGCGCGGGACGCGACCAGCGTCGCCATCGATTGCGCCAGCCCACACAGCACCGACCCGGCGAGGAAGAACATCACCCCCGTTTGGAAAACCCGCTTGCGGCCGTAGAGGTCGCCGAGCTTGCCCACGATCGCCGTCACGATCGTCGATGCGAGCAGATAGCTCGTCACCACCCATGACTGATGTCCGGCACCGCCGAGGTCGGCGACCACCGTCGGCAGCGCGGTGGCCACGATGGTCTGGTCGAGGGCCGCCAGCAGCATGCCGAACAAGACCGCAATGAAGATGAAGTTGCGCCGCTGCGGGCTGATCAGTGCGCTGCCGGACCCGGGGTCGGCGGCTTGCCCGACCTGTTCGGTGACCGAGCCAGCCATAGTGAAAGCCTACGGGTGTCGCGGCGCGGGCCGCTCTCACGTGGAGTCAGCTGCTGCTGCGCCACCCCGCCACGCCGACGACGATCATGCGCAACTGCTTGACCGCGACGCGCTTGATCTCCTCCTGCGCCGCGGAATCCTGCGCGTCCTCGATGGCTTCGGCGATGACGATCATCGAATTCACGAACAGGCTTGCCAGAACGTTGAGATCTTCGGTGCTCCAGACGTTGAGGCCGGGAAACCGGGCCAGGTCGGTGGCCAGCTCGGAAGTGATGAGCCGGATCTCGGTGCGGATGGCGTATCGCAGGACCGACACACCGCTGGAGCGTTCGCGCCCGATGAACCGCCAATGCTCGCGTTGCTGCGCGACGCTGCCAACCACGATCTCGACCGAGGACTCGATCACCCGGTTCGGGTCGAGCTTGTCCGCGCGCGCCGAGCGAAGCATGTCCCGCAGCACCCGGAACGACTCGTCGATCAACACGAGGCCAAGCGCCTCCATGGACTCGAAATGGCGATAGAACGCCGCGGGGACGATGCCGGCTTCCCGGGTCACCTCACGCAGGCTCAAGGCGCTGAAACTGCGGTCGTCGAGGAGCTTCAGCGCGGCCGCAACGATCGACCGGCGAGTGGCCTCTTTGCGCTCCTCACGAGACACCTTCACCCGGGACGCGGGCGAGCCCGACCGACGAGACCGTGAGCTGGGCGTACGAGTGTTCACTATTGTGAATCATACCACAACCTGGCCTTTTTGATTGACTAGCCGCACATTCGGCACGCATGGTGTACATATGTTCACTCAAACTCTTACCAAGCGGGTGCTGGGCTCGGGCCTGGTGGACCTGCTGACCGGACCCCATGGCGTGGACCGCTACACCGAGCTGGTGACGCCGACGTGGTCGCTGGGCGATGCCCGGGCGAAGGTGGTGTCGGTCGAGCGCCGGACCCCGCGCAGTGTCACGTTGACGATGGCGCCGAACACGGCCTTCCGCGGCTTCAAATCGGGTCAACACATCAATCTGACGGTGGAGATCGACGGCCGCCGCCGCACCCGCTGTTACTCGCCCGCCAGCGCCGAGGGCGCGCCACTGATCGAGCTGACCGTCGGCCTGCACGACGGCGGCACGGTGTCGACGTACCTGTACCGCCGTGCCCGGCCGGGCTTGATCGTCGGTCTCGACAGCGTCGGCGGTGACTTCGTGCTGCCGAACCCGCGGCCGAGGAAGATCCTCTTCGTCTCGGGTGGCAGCGGAATCACCCCGGTGATGTCGATGCTGCGCACGCTGCGGGCCGAGAACTTCGCCGGTGAGATCGCCGTCGTGCACTATGCGCGTTCCCCCGAAGAGGCGTGTTACCGCGACGAGCTGGCGGCAATGGCCGGCGTGCGGGTCCTGCACGGCTACACCCGATCGACACGACAGGGCGAGCTTCGTGGCCGCTTCGACGCCACTCACCTCGCCCTCGCAATGGCATCACCCGAGGCGGTCTACGTGTGCGGACCACCGTCGCTGAGCGCCGCCGTGCAGGGACTCTGCGACAACGTCAAGGCCGAAAGCTTTGTGCCGCCCGTGTTCGACCTGCCTGCACATGCCTCGGGCGGCCGGGTGTCCTTCAGCGACAGCGGCATTCGAACCACCGACGACGGACGGCCGCTGCTTGAGCAGGCCGAGGACGCCGGCCTGAAACCCGAAAGTGGATGCCGGATGGGCATCTGCCACAGCTGCACGCGCCGCAAGACCCGCGGTGCGGTCAAGAACCTGATCACCGGCGCGGTGTCGACATGCGACGAGGAGGACGTGCAGATCTGTGTCTCCGTCCCGGTCGGCGATGTCGAGCTCGCGCTGTGACACCGAAAGGAAATGTCAACGCTTATGTCTATGTCTATGTCGAACCACACCCTCACTCCCGCCCAAACCGAGGCGTTCGGCCGCGAGCTCGATGCGCTCAAGGAGCGTGTGGTGGCCGATTTGGGGGAGCGCGACGCGACCTACATCCGGCGCGTCATCAAGGCCCAGCGGGCACTTGAGCTCGGCGGCCGCGCGCTGCTGATGGCCGGTGCTCTGCCACCGGCATGGCTCGCGGGCACGGCCATGCTCGCCCTGTCGAAAATCGTGGACAACATGGAGATCGGCCACAACGTGATGCACGGCCAGTACGACTGGATGGGCGATCCGTCGATCTCGTCCCGGGGCTTCGAATGGGACACCGCCTGCCCGGGCGACCAGTGGCGCCACTCGCACAACTACATGCATCACACCCACACCAACATCGTCGGGATGGACCGTGACATCGGCTACGGCATCCTGCGGATGAGCCCCGACCAGCGCTGGCGGCCGTATTTCATCGGCAACCCGGCGTACGCGTTCTTGCTGATGATGCTGTTCCAGTACGGCGTTGCGCTGCACGAGCTGGAGACCGAGCGCATCCGCTCCGGCGAGATCACGCTCGCCGACAAACGCGACGTCCTCGAGGGCATCTGGCGCAAGACCCGCAGGCAGCTGCTGAAGGACTACGTTGCCTATCCGCTGTTGGCGGGTCCGTTCGCGCCGTTCGTCGCGGCCGGAAACCTGACCGCCAACCTCACCCGCAACGTCTGGTCATTCATGATCATCTTCTGCGGACACTTCCCCGAAGACACGCGGGAATTCTCGGTCGAGGAGACCCGCAACGAAACCCGCGGTCAGTGGTACCTGCGCCAAATGCTCGGCTCGGCGAACCTCGACGGCGGCAAGCTTTTTCATATCCTCAGTGGCAACCTGTCGTTTCAGATCGAGCATCATTTATTCCCCGACATCCCGGCGCACCGCCTCGGTGAGCTCTCGGCGGAAGTTCAGGACATCTGCCGGCGGTACGGAGTCCCCTACAACACCGGCCCGCTGCACCGCCAGTTCGGCACCGTCGTGCGTAAGATCGTCCGGCTCGCGCTGCCGCCCAAGCGGCGGATGGGCGAGCTGTTGCCGTTCGTGAAAGCGCCGGAAGGTGCCGTCGCCGCGGCCGGGTAACGGTTTCCGGGCAGGGGAGCCCGGGTAGCCCGGGGCCAAGGCCGCCGCAACGACGCGCCGGCTGAAAGGGGAAAGACATGGCCAGTTCTGAAGACCACGCGCAAACGAGCGGTACGCCCGGCTCGCGCGACACCGGATCCGACCAGCCATCGGGCGGCCCGGTGGACCGGCCGTCTGGCGAATACCAAGGCGATGAGTCCGTGCCGCAGCACCGCGGCGAGGAGGAAGGCCGACTCGGAGGGACCGGTGAGCTGCCCCCGCAGGACACCGGGTCCGCGACGCCGCCATACGAAGGCAGGCAGACGAGCGCGAACTGAACCGGCAGCGCGGGCAGACGGAGGCTTCGGAGGTGCGGGTCAGCTGGCGTACGATGCCGTGCTATGAGCCGGATCGGAAACTACGCTGACGACGACCTGACCAGCTGGTTCGCCTCGTCTCCCGAACTTGGCGCTGCGATAGGCAATTTCAGCGACGCCGTCTATCACCGCAGTCGACTGCCGGTGCGGGTGCGCGAGATAGCACGAATGGCCATCGCGTTAGACAACGAGTGCGCGGTGTGCGAGAACACCCGCTTCGAGGGCGCACCGCAAGCCGGGGTCGACGAGCAGTTCTATGCGCATGTCGCCCAGTGGCGCAGCTGGCCCGGGTACAGCGACGAGGAGCGCATCGCCGCCGAGTTCGGCGAACGCTTCGCGTCCGACCACACCGGCCTGCGTGACGACGAAGAGTTCTGGGAGCGGTGCAAGCAACACTTCTCCGACGAGTTGCTCGCCGATTTGGCGCTGTCGTGTGCGCTGTGGATCGGCATGGGCCGGGTGTTGCGCACGCTGGACATCGGGCAGGCCTGCAAGATCACGGTGTGAGCTGAACTCGCGGGAGCCGCCAATGAGCTACCAGACCATCCTGTATGCCACCGACGGCCCCATTGCCAGGATCACGCTGAACAGGCCCGAGCAACTGAACACCATCGTCGCGCCGATGCCCGACGAGGTGGAGAGCGCGGTGCACACCGCCGTGCGCGACGACGCGGTCAAGGTGATCATCCTGCGCGGGGCGGGGCGGGCGTTCTGTGCCGGCTACGACTTCGGCGGAGGATTCCGATACGGCGAGCTGCTAAGCACCGACGGGCGGTGGGACCCCGGCAAGGACATGATGCAGATGACGTCGTCGGCCACGTCGCCGCACCAGAAGTTCATGAGCATCTGGCGCTCGCCCAAGCCGGTGATCGCCCAGGTGCACGGCTGGTGCGTGGGAGGCGGCAGCGATTATGCGTTGTGCGCCGATTTGGTGATCGCAAGCGAAGACGCCCAGATCGGCACGCCGTACTCGCGGGTGTGGGGGGCATACCTGTCCAGCATGTGGACGTACCGCCTCGGCCTGACCCGCGCCAAGTACCACGCACTGACCGGCAAGCCACTGTCCGGAAGGGAAGCTGCCGACATCGGCCTGATCAACCGGGCCGTGCCGTTCGGACAACTTCAGGACGTGGTGCGCGCGCAAGCCGAGGAGTTGGCGTCACTTCCCATGGGCCAGCTCGCCGCGCAGAAGCTGATGGTCAATCAAGCCTACGAAAACATGGGCCTAGCATCGACACAGACGCTGGGCGCGGTGCTGGACGGGATCATGCGCAACATCCCCGAAGGCCGTGCCTTCGTCGAACACGCTGCGACACAGGGCGTTTCCGCGACAGTCGCGCGACGTGACGGCCCGTTCGGCGACTACAGTCAGGCGCCGGAGGCGCGCAAGCCCGACCCGAGCCACATCGTCGAGCCCTGATGACGCCGAGCGTGCGTCCAGTGCGAAATAGTCGGTCGGATTTCGCACTGTGCGCACGTTCGGCGAGAAGGCGGCTCAGGCCTCGTGCCCCGGTGTGAGATCGCGCACGTCGGAGAACGTGACGAGCTCGTCGAAGCGCTCCGGGGCGTGGCCGGCAACCGGTTCAAGCAGAAAGCCGACGTGGTCGCCGAGGTCGAAGCGGTTGCGGATGCGCCCGGCGAACCAGCCGACGGCATCCGACAGGATCGGAATCCCGGCCGGCCCGACATGCCACGTGCAGCGGTCGAACTTATTCACCCGGTCCCCGGTCTCGCTGCCGAACAGGCGCGCCAAGTCGCGCCGCTGGCGCGGCAGAAGATGGACGGCCAGGTGCGTCGACCGCAGGGCAGCCCGGAACGTGTGGTTGTTCTTCGACAGCCCGGCAAGGAATCTGGGCGGCTCGATGCTGACCTGGCTGGCGAAACCCACCAGGCAGCCTGCCAGCTCGCCGCCCGCACGCGTGGTGACCACGAACATGGGGTAGTCGAGCAGTCCGACGAGCTGGTCGAACGGGGCGTGGTCTGAGTCGTCGGTCATCGCCCTTGCACCCTACGGGTCGACGTCGCGCTGTTCACCGCGTGTTCAAGGACATGTCGACGGCCCGTGGTGGTCCACACACGCAAGACGTTTCTGATGAGCCGGATGCGAGTGGTTCAGGTGGCCAACTTCTACGGGCCACGGTCGGGCGGGCTGCGCACGGCCGTCGACCGACTTGGCGCCGAGTACTTCGCCGCAGGCCACGACGTCTTCCTCATCGTTCCCGGGCAGGCCGCGTCGCGCACCGTGCTGCCCAGCGGCGTGATCCGGATCTCGGTACCGGCCAGACAAATTCCGTTCACCGGCGGTTACCGCGCAGTTCCGCCGGGACCGGTGAAGCGCATCGTCGCATCGCTGGCCCCCGACGCGCTCGAGGTCTCCGACCGGCTGACACTGCGCTCGCTAGGCCGCTGGGGCCGCGAACACGACGCCGCCACGGTGATGATCTCCCACGAGCGTCTCGACCGGCTCGCGGGTCTGGTGCTGCCGCCCGGATGGGCAAGGCGGCTAGCGGATTTCGCGAACAGGCGCACCGCGTCGAACTATGACATGGTGGTGTGTACCACCGACTTCGCGCGCCAGGAGTTCGACCGGATCAACGCCTCGAATGTCGCCACCGTGCCGTTGGGTGTCGACCTCGAGACGTTCCATCCGCGCCACCGCTCATTGCAGGTGCGGCGACACTGGGCGGCGCCGGGCCAGACGCTGCTGGTGCACTGCGGCCGCCTGTCGGTGGAGAAACGAGTCGATCGAAGCATTGATGCGCTTGCCGCGCTCTGCGATGCGGGCGTTGACGCGCGCCTGCTGATCGTGGGGGAGGGCCCGCTGCGCCGCAAGCTGGAGCGGCAGGCGGGCCGGCTGCCGGTCAGTTTCACCGGATTCGTGGACAACCGCAGCGAGGTCGCGACACTGCTGGCGTCGGCCGACGTGGCGCTGGCGCCCGGCCCGCACGAGACGTTCGGGCTGGCCGCGCTGGAGGCCCTCGCGTGCGGAACGCCCGCCGTGGTGTCGCGCACATCCGCGCTCTGCGAGATCGTCACCTGCGACAGCGGCGCGCACGCGGCAAACGACCCCAGCTCGATCGCGCGGGCGGTGGTCGACGTCATCGGCCGGCCGCTGCGCCGGCGCCGTCGAGGCGCCCGCCGCCGAGCAGAACAGTTCACCTGGTCGCGCGCCGCGGACGGGATGCTCAGCATCTTGTCACCGCCGGCCCATCCCCCCGCGGCCAACGAATAACCGCGTGCCGACCGCCGACTGCGTCGGCGTGGGGTGGGAATATTCGTAAAATGAGCCGTTCCACCTACCCGTATCGCCGAAGGGCGTCGGGGGAAATGGCAGTGTCGAAATGACAGAGGAAGCGGCGTCCGCACCCTCAATCGCCGGTCTGCAGGCCAGCGGAATCGAGACGGTGATCGGCACCGTGGTCAACCCGGCGGGTCTGACACACGCCAAAACCGTGCCGCTGCGGCGATTAACCGCGTTCGCTGACCCCGGCCTGGGCGCGAGCCCGGTGTGGCATGTGTTCACCATCGACCAGACCGGCATCGCGCTCACGAAAGACTTCGGTGTGGTCGGCGACGAGCGCATCCGCATCGACCTGACGATGCTGCGAACCGTCGGCGACGGGCTGGCGTGGGCGCCGGGTTCCTTCTTCGATCAGGACGGCGCGCCCGTGGCTGCCTGCAGTCGCGGCACACTGCGCCGCGTCGAGGAAAGACTGCAGGCCGCCGGCATCGAGGCGCTGATCGGCCATGAGATCGAGTTCGTACTGGTCGGCCCCGACGGGGACGGCCTGCCGTCTGCGCTGTGGGCGCAATACGGGCTGGCCGGCGTGCTCGAACATGAGGGGTTCGTCCGGGAGGTCACCACCTCAGCGGCGGGAGCCGGCGTCGGCATCGAGCAGTTCCACCCCGAATACGGCAAGAATCAGTTCGAGATCTCGCTGGCTCCGCTGGCTCCGGTCGCCGCCGCTGACCAACTGGTGTTGTTGCGGCTGATCATCGGCCGGGTGGCCCGGCGCTACGGAATGAGAGTCAGTTTGTCTCCCTTGCCGTTCGCCGGAGGCGTCGGATCTGGTGCACATCAACATCTTTCACTGCACAAGAATGGCACGCCGGTGTTCTCCGGCGGACCGGGCGCCCAAGGGATGACGCGAGACGGCGAATGCGCGATCGGCGGGATTGTGGCTGGGCTGGCCGAAGCGCAGGGCGTGCTCGGCGGTTCGATCCTCTCCGGCATGCGGATGCAGCCGGGCTTTTGGGCCGGCGCCAGTGTGTGCTGGGGCCGCGAGAACCGCGAGGCTGCGGTCAGATTTTTGACCGGCGGCCCGGCCAATCCGCACGGCGCCAACGTGGAAGTCAAGGTCGTCGACCCGTCCGCCAACCCCTATTACGCATCCGCGGCGATTCTCGGGCTCGCCCTCGACGGGATCGAACACGGCACGACGCTGCCGCCGGAAGTCGGTGTGGACCCGGCCGGCTTGTCCGATGACGAGAGGACCCGTTCGGGCGTGGTGTTGCTGGCGACCGAGCAGTCAACGATCATCGCCGCGCTCGACGGCTCCAGCCGGCTGCGCCGCATCCTGTCCGACGCGGCAGTCGACGCGATCGTCGCGGTGCGCCGCTATGAGCACGACACCTACGGGGCTCTCGAGAAGGAGCAGCTGGCCGACAAGTTCCGGATGGCGTGGAGTCTGTGACGGCGCTCGCGGAGCATATGGACCGCCTGCGGCTCGTCGATCACCACGTGCACGGCTGCTGGATTGACGCGCCGGATCGGCGCCGATTCGAGAACGCGCTCAACGAGGCCAACACCGAGCCGATCGCCGATTTCGACTCTGCGTTCGACACCCAGCTGGGGTTTGCCGTGCGCGCCCATTGCGCGCCGCTGCTCGGCCTGGCCGCGCACGCCGAGCCCGACGAATATTGGCGACGCCGAACAGAATTCAGCGAAGTCGAGTTGGCGCGGGTGTTCCTGCCCGCCGCGGGGGTGTCCGATTGGCTGGTGGACACGGGCGTGGGGGCTGACCCTCCCGTCGCTTCGCTCGCCCCGGCTGACTCTCCCGTCGCTTCGCTCGCCCCGGCCGACGTCGACCGGATGGCCGGATTCGCGGCGGGCCGGGCTCACGAGGTGATCCGGTTGGAGCAGATCGCCGAACACGCAGCGGCCGACACCGGCGACTACCTCGACGCGTTCGATCACCGCCTGCAGCGGCGGGCGGGCACGGCGGTGGCCACTAAGTCGATTCTGGCCTATCGGGCGGGGTTCGACGGTGACCTCTCGGAGCCCACGAAGCGGCAGGTTGCCGACGCCGCAGCGCGGTGGCGGGACGCCGGTGGCCATCGTCTGACGGACCCCGTGCTGCTGCGGTTCGGGCTGCACCGCGCGCTGGCGCTGGGCAAGCCGCTGCAGCTGCACGTCGGTTTGGGTGATCGCGACTGCGATCTGCACAGGACCAACCCACTGTTGCTGCTGGACTTTCTGCGCGACGCGGCTCACCGGCACCACGACACACCGATCATGCTCTTGCACTGCTACCCCTACGAGCGCGAGGCCGGGTACCTGGCGCAGGCATTCAACAACGTCTACGTCGACGGCGGACTGTCGGTCAATCATCTCGGCGCACGCGCGGGCGGGGTGATCGGCCGGTTGCTCGAGCTGGCGCCCTTCCGCAAGATCCTGTATTCCTCTGACGGATTCGGTCCCGCAGAACTGCATTTTCTGGGAGCGTGGCTGTGGCGCAACAAGATACGCGCGGTTCTGCAGAATTTCGTGGACGCCGGAGAGTGGAGCGAGGCTGACGCGATCCGCGTCACCGAGCTGATCGGCCACCGCAACGCCGCACGGGTATACGGTCTCGAGATCGACCAGGGCGGCGGATGACGATGGCGGTGCCGACGACGACCACGTTGCGGTTCGCCATGTTGTTGACCGCCGCGAACGGCTTTCTCGACGCGTACACCTACATGGCCCGGGGCGGCGTATTCGCAAACGTTCAGACCGGCAATGTCATCCTGTTCGCGGTCGACCTGGCGCACGCCCGCTGGGCCACCACCTGGGCACACCTGTGGCCGATCGTGGCTTTTCTTGCCGGCGTGGCGCTGTCGGCACACATCAAATCCGGCCGCGTCGAAAAATACCTGCCGCATCCGTTGCGCTGGACCATGGGCATCCAGGCGGTGGCGTTCGCGGCCATCGGCTTCGTGCCGGCCTCGGTGCCCAACAGTTTCGTGAACATTCCGATCTCATTTCTGGCTGCCATGCAGTTCACCCTGTTCCGCAGCATCGGCAACCTGACATACATCGCCGTGGCCACCACCGGCAATCTGATGCGATTCATGGAAGCCGGGTACGCCGTACTCGTCGACAGGGACAGTGGAGCGCGCCTGGCGTTCCGGGTGTACGGCACGTTGATCGCGACATTCGCGGGCGGGGCCGTGCTCGGCGCGTTCGCCACCCTGCACTTCGGGATCCATGCGGTCTGGCTGCCCGCGGCGTTCTTGGCAGTAACCCTCGTGTTGTTCATCATCGATGAGCGCGCGGGTAAGGAACCCTAAGAGCGGGTACCCGGCGCGCGATGAGCGCTTCAGCAGCCGGCCGTTCGCCCGCCGTTTTGTTCGACATCGACGGCACCCTCGTCGATTCCAACTACTTGCACGTCTATGCGTGGACGTGCGCATTCCACGAGGTGGGAATCCCCGTCGACGCGTGGCGCATCCACCGAGCGATCGGCATGGACGGCTCCACGCTGGTGAGCACGTTGTCCGGGGACGCCGACGACGACACGCAGCAGCGGTTGAAGGACCTGCATTCGGGCTCCTACAAAGAACTTGTCCCGCTGCTGCGGGTCCTGCCCGGAGGGCGCGACATACTCGAACGCGTCTCATCGATGGGACTGCAGGTGGTGCTGGCGACCTCTGCTCCGGAGGACGAATTGTCAATTCTTCGGGGTCTGCTCGACCGCGACGACCTCGTGTCGGCGGTGACCTCGTCGGCCGACGTCGACACCGCCAAGCCCGATCCCGACATCATCGGAGTCGCACTCGACCGCGCCGGGGTCGAGGCCGACCAAGCCGTGTTCGTCGGCGACACGGTCTGGGACGCGAAGGCCTGCGTTCGGGCCGGGGTGTGCTGTGTGGGAGTGCGCAGCGGCGGGGTGTCCGCCGAGGAGCTCAGGGACGGCGGGGCACACGCGGTCTATCGGGACACCCACGACCTCGTTGAACATCTCGCCGACACGCCGATCGCGGACCTGCTTCGATCATGACCGTTTCCGGGCCTGTTTCAAGCAGGGCCGGCGCGGGCACGCTGTAGCTGACCTACCAGTGCGTCAATAACTCACTAGAGGGAGCGGTCATGAATACCGTCGTTTGGATCGTCATCGCCGTGGTGGTCGCCATCTTGCTGATCGCCGTCGTCGTTCTGGTTGCACGTCGAGCCACGACGAAACGCCGTCGCGTCGAGGCGGAACGCATCCGCAGACACGTTGACGAAGAAACCGTCAAGGTCGAACAGCGACAAGCGCTCGCCGAGGAGACAGCGGCCAGGGCCAGGGCAGCCCAAGCCGAGGCGGAGGCCAAAGCGGCAGAGGCGCAACGACTGGGGCGACACGCTGCTTCGCACCACGACGACATCGCCGCATCCCGAGAAGAACTCGACAAGCAGCGCGAACGCGCCGACCAGTTACATCCGGCGGGAGACCGGCACCGCGATAACGCAGACGAGGCCCGGCCGGAAGCCGACGCCGCCTCGGAACCGCCGGACGGCACGCGTTAGCGATCCCCGTTGGACTTCGGTCCGGACCGCTGACCTCGTTTTCGGCGACGAAGTGATTCACGCCGGCGCATCCGGGGAATGACGGCGGCATGGCCACTTACCGAGTGCTGGACCCCAAGGGCGATGTCGTCGAGACGAAAGACATCGAAAGCGCAGACGACGCGCACGCCTGGTTCGTCGACAAGGCAGCCGACAATTCCGAGCTGGGCTGGCGAATGGAGGTGAAGGTCAACGACGGCTGGCGGTTCTTCGACGACTCGGAAGGCTCGCCCGACTAAGCCGCCGATCCGGCTAGGTCACCTCCCAGCCCATGTTCTTGGCGAAGGCAAGAGCAGCGTCGGACGCCGTTCCCAGGCTCACGCAGCGTTTGATGTATTCATTGAGCATCACGAGGAAGTTCATCGGGTTGTAGGCGTCTTCCTCGTAGCTCCACAGCCCGTCGCCGGCGTATTTGAGCACGGTGATGGTGGGCCGTTCGTGGATGCTGCCATCGCCGGGATCGGTTGAGCACTTCGCAGAACACCCAGCCCTTCTCCTCGTCGATGGCATGCCACGACGTGGGGAAGTACGGCATTTCGCTGCCGGGGAAGGAGTTCATGGTCGAGACAAGCCAGTCGCGGATCTGCTCTCGGCCGTGGAACCTTCCCATCGCGTGCTCGATGTAGAGCGCGTCTTCGGTGAACTCGTCGGCGAACCTCGACCAGTCCCAGCTCTGCCCGATCCCGACCACCAGCTGCTCGTGCCTCGCGAACGCGGATTCGATCTCTTCGCGTGACCATCGACCCATGCCGACTGTGCTACCACACAATCACCCCGCACCACACATGCCGCTGAGGTGGATGTGAGGCAAGTGGGTATGCGACGGGTATGAGTACAACGGATCACCGGACACCGGATGTTCAAGAGCAAGCTCATCACTATGCCGAGCAGGCGCGCGACAGGATGGACCGTCGGCGCGCGGACCAGGATGGCGGGGTCGGCGGATGGCTGGCCAAACGTGCGGGCGAGTGGGACTTGCGCGGACCCGACGAGCGCACCATGCAACGGCAGAAGTACTTCTGGAATTCGCTCGTCGACCATTGGTTCCGCATGGAGATGGACGGCTGGGAGAACCTTCCTGAAGCCCCTGCGCTGCTGATCGGCATTCATTCCGGCGCGCCGTTCGTGTGGGATGCCTGGACCGTCGGGGTCCAGTGGTGGCGTCACTTCGGACAGTCGAGAATCCTGCACGGGACCGCGCACGACGCGCTGATGGCGATGCCGCTGCTCGGCTCCTACTTCCGCCGGATGGGCGTGCTGCCGGCCGCTCCCGACAGTATCTCCGCGGCGCTGGCGGCGGGTCACGACGTGATCCTGTGGCCGGGGGGCGAGCGCGACTCGCTCCGGCACTGGACCCAGCGCGACCAGGCGGTGCTCGCCGGGCGCAAGGGATTCGTGCGGCTCGCGATTCGCAGCGGCGTTCCGATCGTCCCCGTCGCGACCGTCGGCGGGCCCGA
>JAFAWC010000579.1 GCA_019242135.1 Mycobacteriaceae bacterium
GTCGATGCCTCCAAGCGCGCCGTCACCGCCACGGTGCCCGTCGGCAAGTCCCCGAACGGGGCGGAGAACCCGATTGCTGTGGCGGTGGATGCGGACAGTCACACCGCCTACGTCACCAACTACGCCGCCACTGTGTCGGCGATCGACGCCTCGGCGCGCACCGTCACCGCTACCGTGCCCGTCGGCACGTTCCCGTGGGGCGTGGGGGTGGACGCGGGCGCCCAGACCGTCTACGTCACCAACCACTTCAACAACACGTTGTCGGTGATCGACGCTCCGACGCGCACCGTCACCGCCACCGTGCCCGTCGGCAGGGACCCGGACGAGGTGGCGGTGGACCCGGCCAGCCACACCGTCTACGTCACCAACAACGCCGACAACACGGTGTCGGTGATCGACACCGCCACGCACACCGTCATCGCCACCGTGCCCGTAGGCAAGAACCCGGACGGGGCGGCGGTGGACCCGGGCAGCCACACCGTCTACGTCACCAACAACGCCGACAACACGGTGTCGGTGATCGACGTCGCGACGCACAACGTCATCGCCACCCTGCCCGTCGGCAGGAACCCGAAAGGCGTTGCGGTGGACCCGGGCACCCACACCGTCTACGTCACCAACAACGACGACAACACGGTGTCGGTGATCGACACCTCGACGCGCACCGTCACCGCCGCCGTGCCCGTCGGCGCTGGCCCGTATGCCGTGGCGGTGGACCCCGGCACCCACACCGCCTACGTCACCGCGAACACGTTGTCGGTGATCCAACATCGATAGTGGTTTCGTCGGCGTCTGGGTAGCTTGCGAGGGCGGTCCGCTCTTGGTGTTGGGCCGTGGGCCGTAGCCCAGGAGGGCGTGATGGCGCTGTTCGGGAAGAGGAAGCCGCAATCCGCGGTAGAGCCGCACAGTTTGGCTTACGAGGCACCTTTGATCGAACAGATGCAACATTAACCAACACCCGTCGCGACACCCCCGCCCATCGAGCAGATGCGTCGCCGATTCCTGATCTCTAAAGAGATCTGCGGCTGACGAAGCGTCGCCTCACTCCGCTAATCGGATCGTCGAACTCAAGGGTGTGCGCCAGCAAGCGCAACGGCGTCGAGAAGTCATCAGCCGCAACATCGATCACGTCCGGATACAACGGATCTCCCGATATGGGTATCCCCAGCGACGCCATGTGCACCCGCAGCTGATGGGTGCGCCCGGTATGCGGCGAGAGCCGGTACAGCCCGCCACCAAGCGCCTCGACAAGAGTTGAGGCGTTGGGTTCACCCGGCACGGTGCTAGCCTGTAAGACCCCGCGCTCCTTGATGATTCGACTCCTCACGAGGCATGGCAACTTCGTAAAAGGCTGTCCGGATGCCCGCGCGAGATACGTCTTGCGCACCAGCCCACGGGAGAACAGCGACTGGTAGCGGCCGCGCACCGCGCGACGAGCGGTGAACATCAGCACCCCCGCGGTCAGCCGGTCCAGCCGATGCGCCGGGCTCAATTCCGGCAGATCCAGCTCCCGGCGCAGCCGCACCAACGCGGTCTCGGCGACGTGGCGCCCCCGCGGCATGGTCGCGAGGAAGTGCGGCTTGTCCACCACCACGATGTCCTCATCTTGGTGCAGTATCTGACTGCCGAACGGGACAGACACCTCCGATCTCAGCTCGCGATGGAAGTACACGAACGCCCCGACCGGCATCACACGATGAACCCCCACCACCGTGCCGTCGCCGTCGACCACCTCCCCCGCGACCACCTTCGAAGCGCCGGCCGGCCCGAAGCGCGTCAGGAACTCCTCGAACACCGATCCGCCGCGCAGCCGCAGCCGCGCAGGCCCCAGCCCGTCGCGAACGGGCAGTGGCGCCGACCTCACGCTGGCCTCACGTCAGAGGCACCGGTTCAAGGATCTCCGCGCGAGCCTCCGGCGCCGCCTGGCGCAGCGCGTCGGCCGATTCGTCGTCGGGCTGCTGCTGCGAACGCACCTCCGCGTCGACGCGCGCGACGTAGGTGTCGACCTCGCGCTGGATGTCCTCGGCGCTCCAGCCCAGCACCGGTGCGACCACCTCGGCGACCTCGCGAGCGCAGTCGACGCCGCGGTGCGGATATTCGATCGAGATCCGCATCCGCCGGGCCATGATGTCCTCGAGGTGCAGCGCGCCCTCCGCCGCGACCGCATACAACGCCTCGACCTTCAAATACACCGGCGCGTCGGTGATCGGATTCAGCAGTTCCGGCTTGTCCTCGGCAAAAGCCAGGACTTCGCCGATCAACGACCCGTACCGGTCGAGCAGGTGGCGGACCCGATAGGGATGCAGTCCGTAGTATGCGCCGACCCGCTCGGCCTGGTTCACCAGCGCGAAGTAGCCGTCGGCGCCGAGCAGCGGCACCTTCTCGGTGATCGACGGTGCCACCCTGGCCGGGATGAACTCGCTGGCCGCGTCGATCGCGTCCTCGCCCATCACCCGGTAGGTGGTGTACTTGCCGCCCGCGATCGCGACGAGCCCCGGGGAGGGCACGGCCACCGCATGCTCGCGGGACAACTTGGAGGTGTCGTCACTTTCCCCCTGCAGCAACGGTCGCAGCCCCGCGTACACCCCGTCGATGTCGTCGTGGGTGAGCGGGATGGCCAGCGCCGTGTTGACGTGGTCGAGGATGTAGTCGATGTCGGCCTTGGTCGCGGCCGGGTGCGCCAGATCCAGGTTCCACTCGGTGTCCGTGGTACCGATGATCCAGTGCGTGCCCCAGGGGATCACGAACAGCACCGACTTCTCGGTGCGCAAAATGATCGCCACTTCGCTGACGATGCGGTCCCGCGGCACCACGATGTGCACGCCCTTGGACGCCCGCACCCGGAACCGCCCGCGCTGCTTGGACAGCGCCTGAATCTCGTCGGTCCAGACCCCGGTGGCATTGACGACGACGTGGCCGCGCACCTCGACCCCGTCGCCGTTCTCGGAGTCGCGCACCCGCACCCCGATCACCCTGTCGCCCTCCCGCAGCAGCGACACGACCTGCGTGGAAGCCCGCACCACCGCGCCGTAGTGCGCCGCGGTCCGGGCGACGGTCATCGTGTGGCGAGCATCGTCGACGATCGTGTCGTAGTAGCGGATACCCCCGATCAGCGAGCTGCGCTTCAGTCCGGGCGCCAGCCGCAACGCCCCGGCCTTCAGCAGATGCTTTTGCGGCGGAACGGATTTCGAGCCGCCGAGCTGGTCGTAAAGAAGAATCCCGGCGGCAACGTATGGCCGTTCCCAGCATCGCTTTGTCAGTGGGAAGAGAAACGGCATCGGCTTGACCAGGTGCGGGGCCAGCGTGGTCAGCGACAGCTCGCGCTCGTGCAGGGCCTCCCGCACCAGGCCGATCTCGAGCTGCTCGAGGTAACGCAGCCCGCCGTGGAACATCTTCGAACTGCGGCTCGACGTGCCCGACGCGAAGTCGCGCGCCTCGACCAGAGCCACCTTCAGCCCACGGGTGGCCGCGTCCAGCGCCGTGCCCGCACCGACCACCCCGCCGCCGATCACGACGACGTCGAACTGTTCAGACCTCAGCCGCTCCCACGCGACGTCTCTCTCCCGCGGGCCCAGAAAAGTCGGCCCGTTGCCCGGGGCGGGGGCAGCCACGATCACCGAATACTCCCTAAGTTACTGGTCGGTCACTGACCAGATTAAGGGTCAGTCGAGGTCGTCGTGCGCCATGAGCCGCCTGGCGGCCTCGGTGATCGACCCGCTCAGCGACGGGTACACCGACAGCGTGTGTGCCAGATCGGCCACCGACACCTGGTTTTGCACCGCCAGCGCGATCGGCAGGATCAGCTCGGACGCCACCGGCGCGACGACCACACCGCCGATGACCACACCGGTGGCCGGCCGGCAGAAGATCTTGACGAAGCCCTTGCGCAGCCCGGACATCTTTGCCCGCGCGTTGGTGTTCAACGGCAGCATCAGCGTTCGGGCCGGTACCGTGCCGTCATCGATCTTGGCCTGCGGCACGCCGACCGCCGCGATCTCGGGTCGCGTGAAGACCGCGGCCGCGACGGTTCGCAACCGGATCGGAGTGACCCCGTCGCCCAGCGCGTGGTACATCGCGATCCGGCCCTGCATGGCGGCCACCGACGCCAGCGGTAGCAGGCCGGTGCAGTCGCCGGCCGCATAGATCGTCGGCACCGACGTACGCGAGACCCGGTCGACTGGAATGTAGTTGCCCTTGCCCAGCTGGATGCCGACGCGCTCCAGCCCCAACCCGAACGTGTTCGGCACGGAGCCGACCGTGATCAGGGCGTGGCTGCCCTGCACGCAGCGCCCGCCGGTCATGTTGACGGCCACCCCCGAGGCACTGCGGGTCACCGATTCCGCCCGGGCGTTTTTGACCAGCGTGACGCCGCGCTCGGCGAACACCTCCTCGAGCACGGCGGCCGCGTCGGAGTCCTCGTGCGGCAGGATCTGGTCGCGGCTGGCCACCACCGTGACCATCACGCCGAGCTCGGTGTAGGCGTTGACGAATTCCGCGCCCGTCACACCCGAGCCCACCACCACCAGATGCTCGGGCAGGTCGGTGAGGTCGTAGAGCTGGCGCCAGGTCAGGATGCGCTCGCCGTCGGGTAAAGCGTCGGGGAGCACGCGCGGGCTCCCACCCGTCGCGATCAGCACGACGTCGGCGTCAAGCACCTGCTCGGCGCCGTCGAGCGCGGTGACCTTGATGCTGTGTTTTGCCATGCCGGGCACCGGATCGACGAACTCGCCGCGCCCGCTGATCAGCCGCACGCCTTGCCGCTGGAGCTGTTGGGCGATGTCCACGGACTGCGACGCGGCCAGTGTCTTCACTCGGTCGTGGATCTGCGGCAGCGAGATCTTCGCGTCTTCGATGTTGATGTCGTAGCCGAGCTGCGGGGCCCGGCGCAGATCCGTGCGCACGCCCGTCGAGGCGATGAACGTCTTGGACGGCACGCAGTCGAACAGCACACAGGCACCGCCGATCCCGTCCGAATCGACGACGGTCACCTCGGTCGGGTGCGCCGCGGCGACCAGTGCCGCTTCGTAGCCGGCCGGCCCTCCCCCGATGATCACGATGCGGGTTGCCACAGCTCAACCGTAGTCAAGACCCGCGTTGAGCGTGCATATCGCAGACAAGGCTCTAGGCTTTCCCCGTGCCGCTCTACGCCGCGTACGGATCGAACATGCATCCGGAGCAGATGCTGAAACGGGCACCCCACTCGCCGATGGCCGGAACCGGCTGGCTGCACGGCTGGCGATTGACGTTCGGCGGTGAGGACATCGGCTGGGAGGGCGCGCTGGCCACGATCGTGCAGGACCCGAATTCCAAGGTTTTCGTGGTGCTTTACGACATGACCCGCGAGGACGAAAAGAATCTCGACCGGTGGGAAGGCTCGGAGTTGGGCATCCACAAGAAGATACGGTGCCGCGTCGAGCGCGTATCATCTGACACCTCAACCGATCCGGTGCTCGCCTGGTTCTACGTTCTCGACGCCTGGGAGGGCGGCCTGCCCTCTGCCCGCTACCTCGGTGTGATGGCCGATGCAGCCGAAATAGCGGGCGCCCCAGACGATTACGTGCACAAGCTGCGGACCCGCCCCTCGCGCAACATCGGCCCCGGCCACGGCGACTGAGCGTCTAGACGAGCGCGGCGGCCTGCTCGACGGTGTTCACCAGAACCCGCACCCCGATCGGGAGTGCGCGCTCGTCCAAGTCGAATGTCGGTTGGTGAAGGTCCAGTTGTGGGCCGCGGCCGGACCACACCCCGAGGCGTGCCATCGCGCCGGGAATCTCCTCGAGATACCACGAGAAGTCCTCGCCGCCGCCGGACTGACGGGTATCGGCCAGCACGTCGGGTCCGATGCCTTCGATGGCGTGCATCAGGATCCGCGTCGAGACCTCCTCATTGACCACCGGCGGCACTCCTCGCCGGTACTGCAGCGAGTGCTCGATACCCAACGGCGCCAACAGCGAGGAGATGATCTCGCGGACGATCGACTCCAGCGACAGCCACGTGCTGTGGCTCGCGGTGCGAATCGTGCCGGCCAGCGCGCCGGCCTGAGGGATCGCGTTGGGGGCGATCCCGGCGTTGACCGCGCCCCACACCATCACGGTGCTGGTGCGCGGGTCGATGCGCCGCGACAGCACCCCGGGCAACCCGGTGATCAGCGTCCCGATGCCGTAGACCAGGTCGGTGGTCAGATGCGGCCGCGAGGTGTGCCCGCCCGGCGACTCCAGCGTGATCTCGATCTGGTCGGCCGCCGAGGTGATCGGACCGACGGTGACGGCGACCTTGCCGGCGTCCAGCCGCGGGTCGCAGTGCAGCGCGAAGATCCGGGACACGCCGGTGAGCGCGCCTGCCGCGATCACGTCGATCGCCCCGCCGGGCATCAACTCCTCGGCCGGCTGGAAGATCAACCGCACCCCCACGGGCAGCTCCGGCACCGTCGCGAGCGCCAATGCCGTTCCGGTCAGCATCGCGGCGTGCGCGTCATGGCCGCAGGCGTGCGCGACGCCCGGTATCACCGACGCATACGGCGCACCGGTGCGCTCGAACATCGGCAGCGCGTCCATGTCCGCACGCAACGCGATCTTGGGCAGATGGTCCGGCCCCAGGTCGCAGGTCAGGCCGGTGCCTGCGGGCAACACTTTCGGGTTGAGGCCGGCATCCGAGAGCAGCGTCGCGATGAACTGCGTGGTGGCGAACTCCTGACGCCCCAACTCTGGGTGGGCGTGAATGTGCCGGCGCCAGCCGATCAAGTCCTCACCGTGTGCGGCCAGCCACGATTCGGCGGAGTCGGCGATGGTCATGACCCTGCCCTCTCGACCTGCGCACGCAGCACCCGCTCCCGCTCGGGCAGCGTCTCGGCGAGACGGATAACGGTGCGCGCCAACATGATCGAGCCATCAATCACCGCCTCGTCCGCACTTTCGGATGCTGCGGCGGCGGTGAACTCCGGCTGGTGCAGGGACGCGCCGCCGGCCTCGACCGAGACGATGGGATGGATGCCCGGTATCGCCTGGGTGATGTTGCCCATGTCGGTGCTGCCCACCGGCAGCGCGGCTTCCAGCTGTTCGGGCGCAGGCACGCGCCCGCACCGAGCCATCTCTTCGCGAAACACACTCGCCAGCCACGGGTCTGGGCGCAACTCGTCGTAGGGCGGTCCGCCCTCGTTGATCCGGCATTCGCAGCCGGTCGCCAAACCACCCGCGCCGAAGCAGTCCAACACCCGTTTCTCGAGACTGCGCAACGATTCCCTGTTGGTCGCCCGCATCGCGTACCGCATGGCCGCGTGTGCCGGGATGACGTTCGGGGCGCGGCCGCCCGCGGTCATGATGCCGTGCACCTGTTGGCCGGGCGCTAAGTGCTGGCGCAGCAATCCGATGGCCACCTGCGCGACGGTGGCGGCGTCCGCGGCGTTGACCCCGAGATACGGCGCCACCGACGCGTGCGACTCATGGCCCTGGTACTCCACCGCCACCTCGGCCAGCGCCAGGCTCCGGGCGGCCGCAATGTCGGCCGGTCCCGGGTGAATCATCACCGCAGCCGAGATGTCGTCGAACACTCCCGCCTTGAGTAGCAATACTTTTCCGCCGCCGGACTCTTCTGCCGGTGTGCCCATCAGCACCACCCGCAGGCCGAGCTCATCGGCCACGTCGGCGAGTGCCAACGTCGCTCCGACCGCCGCCGCGGCGATGATGTTGTGCCCGCAGGCGTGCCCGATGTCGGGCAATGCGTCATATTCCGCGCACACCGCCACCCGCAGGTCGCCATCGCCGAAGTCGGCGCGGAAAGCAGTGTCCAGGCCGGCGGGAGCCCGGGTGATGGTGAATCCCCGCTCGGCGGCCAGCGCCTGCGTCTTGGCGCAGCTGCGGTGTTCGGTGAAGGCGAGCTCCGGCTCGGCGTGGATGTCGTGCGACAGTGCGATGAGGTCGTCGCGACGGGCGAGAACGACGTCGCGCGCCACGTCAGCGCACGCCGCCGTCGCGGGCTGGCGGCGTGGTGGTGAGCTGGCGGGCATCATCGCAGTATCGCACCGACACTAAGCTCGCTTGGCGTGACCGGCCATGAACAGGCGCAACAGGCGGCCGCTGCGATCGCCGAGCGCACCGGCACTGCCAACCACGACGTGGCCGTGGTCATCGGGTCGGGTTGGGCGCGCGCGGCCGAGTCGCTGGGCACTCCGTCGGCCGCTGTGCCCATGGCGGACCTGCCGGGATTCACTCTGCCCTCCGCCGAAGGCCATCTCGATCAGGTCTTGTCCATTGCGGTCCAGTGCAGGCGAATCCTGGTGTTTCTGGGCAGAATTCACGCCTACGAGGGGTATGACCCGCGCCAGGTCGTGCACCCGGTACGCACCGCGGCAGCGGCGGGCGTGGGCGCCGTGGTGCTCACCAATGCTGCCGGGGCGCTGCGCGATGACTACCGGATCGGGCATCCCGTGCTGATTTCGGATCAGTTGAACCTGACCGGCAGGTCGCCGCTCATCGGGGCGCAGTTTGTCGACATGGTCGACGCGTACTCGCCGCGGCTTCGTGCGCTGGCCCGCACGATCGAGCCTGCACTGCCCGAGGGCGTGTACGCCGGTCTGCAGGGCCCACAGTTCGAAACCCCGGCCGAGATCAGGATGCTGCGATCGCTCGGGGCGGACCTGGTGGGCATGTCCACGGTGCATGAGACGATCGCCGCGCGCGCGGCAGGCCTCGAGGTGCTGGGTCTTTCTCTGGTGACCAACCTCGCCGCCGGCATGACCGGTGAACCGATCAGCCACGACAAGGTGCTCGAGACCGGCCGGCGGTCGGCTTCTCGGATGGGCGCCCTGCTCGCCCGGGTGGTCGCACAGATGTGACACCCGAGGAGTGGATCGCCCATGATCCGGACCCTGGCGCCGCGGCGGAGTTGTCGGCGTGCACGCCCGCCGAACTCGCCGCGCGGTTCAGCGGGTCGTTGACGTTTGGCACCGCGGGGCTGCGGGGACCGCTGCGCGCCGGTCCGACGGGAATGAACGTCGCCGTGGTGCTGCGGGCGACGTGGGCGCTGGCCCGGGTGCTGAAACGGCGGCGCCTGGCCGGGTCCGTTGTGTTCGTCGGCTACGACGCCCGGCGCGGATCTCAGAGCTTTGCCGCATCGGCTGCCGAAGTGCTTGCAGCCGAGGGATTTTCGGTGAGCCTGCTACCGCAGGCGCTACCCACGCCGGTGCTGGCGTTTGCGGTTCGCCGCGCCGGTGCCGCGGCCGGCGTGCAGATCACCGCATCGCACAACCCGGCCTCCGACAACGGCTACAAGGTGTTCCTCGATGGCGGCATGCAGATTGTGTCGCCGACAGACCGGGAGATCGAGACCGCGATCGCGCAAGCGCCCTACGCCGATCAGATCGCACGAGCCCCGGTGGCGGCCGTGGACTCCGACGTCGTCGAGCACTACCTGGGCCGGGTCGCGGGCTTGCGGCGCGGATCCGGCGACCTGCGGGTGGCGCTGACGCCCCTGCATGGTGTGGGCGGCCCGATCGCACTCGAGGCGCTGCGTCGGGCCGGTTTCACCGACGTGCACACGGTGACAAGCCAATTCGCGCCCGACGCCGCTTTCCCCACCGTCGCGTTCCCCAATCCGGAAGAGCCCGGCGCCGTCGACGCGCTGCTGGACCTGGCCGCCCGAAAACACGCCGACCTGGCGATAGCCCTCGATCCCGACGCCGACCGCTGTGCGATCGGCATCCCGCACCAAGCCGGTTGGCGCATGCTCACCGGCGACGAAACCGGTTGGCTGATCGGCGATTACATCCTGCGTCACGCGGCGGCGACGACGCCCCCAGCCGGCACTGTGGCCAGCACCGTGGTGTCGTCACGGATGCTGGCCGCGATCGCCGCCGCCCACGGCGCCCGCCACGTCGAGACGCTGACCGGTTTCAAATGGCTGGCCCGGGCAGCCGGTGAGGACCTCGCCTACGCGTACGAGGAGGCGATCGGCCACTCTGTCGATCCGGCGGCAGTCCGCGATAAGGACGGCATCAGCGCCGCGGTGCTGTGCTGCGATCTGGCCGCCGCCGCGAAGTCGGCCGGCAGGGCCATCCCCGACCTGCTCGACGAGCTGGCCCGCCGCCACGGCGTGCATCTGACGGCGGCGATCACCCAGCGCACGGATGACGCGGCAGCCGTCATGAACCGGCTGCGCGGCGACCCGCCGGCACTGCTGGCTGGGTGCCGGGTCGAAGTCGCGCACCGCGCCGATGTCGTGATCCTCAATGGCAACGACCGCGACTCGTGGCTGCGGCTGGCGGTGCGGCCGTCGGGAACCGAGCCGAAGGTCAAGGGCTACATCGAGGTGGGGCTTGCCCCGACTGACGAGCTGGCCGGCGCCCGCCGCAGAGCCGACGAGCTGTGCGCGGCGGTGCGCCGCGACGCAGCCGAGCTGTTTCAGCGCGGGCCGAACTGACGGTCACCGGCATCGCCCAGTCCCGGCACGATGTAGGCGATGTCGTTGAGCCGCTCGTCGATGGTGGCGGTGAACACCCGCACCTGGGGCGCCACGCTCTCCAACCGGGCGAGGCCTTCGGGTGCCACGACGACGCAGATCGCGGTGATGTCGCTGGCGTCGCGCGACTGCAGCAATTCGACGGTGTGCGCCATCGAGCCGCCCGTCGCCAACATCGGGTCCAGCACCATCACCGGCTGGGTGCGCAGGTCATCGGGCAGCGACTCCAGGTACGGGGTGGGCAGATGGGTTTGTTCGTCACGGGCGACTCCGACGAACCCGACGTGGGCTTCGGGAATCAGTGCATGCGCCTGATCAACCATCCCCAGCCCGGCCCGTAGCACCGGGACGAGCAGCGGCGGGTTCGCGAGCCGGCATCCGGTGGTCTCGGCGAGCGGCGTGCGCACCGCCACCTCCGATGTCGGCAGGTCGCGGGTGGCCTCGTAGACCAGCATCAGCGTCAGATCCCGCAGGGCGGCGCGGAATACCGCGTTATCCGTGCGCTCGTCGCGCAACGAGGTCAGCCGCGCGGCGGCAAGCGGATGGTCGACGACATGCACCTCCATGACCGAAGACCTTAGAGCGTGGCCACGCGAATCCGGTCGAATCATTCCCCGGCGGGCCCACCGCGAGCGTCCTAGGCAAATTTCGTGACTTGTACGTAAAAAAACTTCACAGTTTTGCTGGACACAGCACGGTCCGGCGTTGCAGGATGCATTTGGGTCGCGCGCGGCGGGGGTGACCACTTGGGCCGCGCGCGCTCCCCGAAGTCGTCGGTCGCCTGTCACGGAGGTTGCCATGCGCCCCGTCATCCGCTCCGCAGGAGTCGCTCTCCTCACAATCGCCGCTGCAGTTCTGTTGGCGCTCTCCACCACGATGACGTCGGTTGTGCTGGCCGCAACCGCCCTCATCATGGGTGGCACCGGGCATCCGCTGAGCGTGCCGCCGGACACCCCGGCCTTCATCAGCAATTACGTAGCCGGCGCGAATAGCAATTACGTCGCGCCCAGCGGGCTGTGCATCGGCGGGAGTCCGGGCTGCACACTGCTTGCGGTGTACACACCCGAGCAGTTCAAGTTCGACACCGGCTTTGCAGACATGACGTTCGACCAATCGGTGGCGGCTGGCAGAGCAAATCTCGACAACTGCATCCGCGGCAACGCGTGCACGGTGACGCCCGCCCCCTACACCACCACCGGCAGCCAGACGTTATCTGACACCTCGTATGTGGTGTACGGCTACTCACAGAGCGCCACCGTAGCGACGATGGAGAAGCGGTCTCTCGTCACCCAACCAGTCCCCGGCACCAGCGTCGGCTTCATCCTGGTCGCCAACCCGAACAGGCCCAACGGCGGCATTCTGGAGCGGTTCGTCGGTGCGTACATCCCGATCCTCGGTGTGACCTTTAGCGGCGCCACGCCGACCGACACCGGCATGACGACCGTCGATGTCGCCCGCCAGTACGACGGCTGGGCCGACTGGCCGACGAACCCGCTGAATCTGCTGGCCGACATCAATGCCGGATTCGGCATCTATTACCTGCACCCCAATTACATTGGGGTCGGCACGCCGCTTCCCCAGGGGCAGTACGGCGACACCACCTACTACCTCATTCCCACTCCGGTCCTGCCGATGCTGATGCCCCTCGAACAGATCCCGGTCATCGGTCCCGCGCTCGCGGCTATGTTGGACCCGTTTATGCGCGTCCTGGTGGAGGCCGGCTACAACCGGACGATCAACCCCGGGCAGCCGACCCCGGCCAACTTCCTGTACTTCCCCAACCCGGTCCAGACGCTGGTTAACCTGCTGATGGCGATTCCGACCGGATTAGACAACGCAATCAGCGCCTTCACCGGCACCCGGCCGTTCGGAACGCCAGTCCCGGGTCCCTACGGGGTTGGCGGCCCGCCCGTAGACACCGGATGCGGCACCCCGCCGTGCGGGACTCCCACTCCATACGCGCCGCTCAACCCGTCGGCGACCAGGCCTACCGCCCTCGCGGCAGCCACTGTCTCGACTCCAAATCCGAAACCAACAAACGACGCCGTTATCGAGATGCCGCCAACGATCACCACCCCCCTGAAGGTCGCGCCGGTCAAGACCCCTTCACCCTCACCGTTCACCATCAAACCGATCGAGAGTCCGTCGACGCAGACCCAGAATCCCCCGACTAGTGGCAAGCCGTTAGGTTCGGGACTGCCCGCGCTCAACAAACTGGTGCCGTCGCTGACCGA
>JAFAWC010000719.1 GCA_019242135.1 Mycobacteriaceae bacterium
GGGCGGTCTCCAGGTTGTGGTTGTAGCGATGCACGCCCATGACCGCGAGCTGCTTGACCTGCTCGGCCGTCAGCATCCCCAGCGAGCAGGCGATGTTGATCTCCACCTCGTCGCGGATCGCCTCGATGCCCGCGGCGACCTGCGCCATCAGCCGCTCGTCGGGGCCGCGCACGGCGGCCACGATGCAGAATTCGGTGGCACCGGACTTGGCGGTCTGCTTGGCCGCCTCGACCAGACTGGGAACGTCCAGCCACGCACTTCGCACCGGCGACGAGAACAGACCCGACTGCGAGCAGAAGTGGCAGTCCTCGGGGCAGCCGCCGGTCTTCAGGCTGATGATGCCCTCGACCTCGACCTCGGGCCCGCACCAGCGCATCCGCACCTCATGGGCCAGCGCCAGCAGCTCGTCGAGCCGGTCGTCGGCCAGCCGCAGGACAGCCAGCACCTCATCCCGCGTCAGACCCCTGCCCTGCTCCAGGACCTGTTCGCGGGCCACCGCCAGCACGTCGGTCACATCGCGCTCCTCGGGATGGGTCTCGTTTGGTCAACTTGAACGGCGTTCAGGTTACGGTACCCGGGTGAGCAGTGTGCATCTGCACAAGGCCGACGTCGTCGACGCGGCGACGGCGCTTCTCGACGCGTACGGCATCGCCGACCTGACCATGCGTCGGCTGGCCCGCGAGCTGGATGTCAGCCCGGGGGCCCTGTACTGGCACTTCCCGAGCAAGCAGGCCCTGCTCGGCGCGGTGGCGGACCGGATTCTGCAACCGGCCCGCGGCCGGGCCGTGCCTGCGGGCTGGCGCGATCGGGTGAGCGGGATCGGTGCTGTGCTGCGCGACGCCTTGCTGTCGCACACCGACGGCGCGGAACTCGTGTCGGCCAGCTTCGCCGCCGGGCAGTCCGCGCTGATGGCCGAGGTGGTGGCCGGGCTGGCCGCCGCCGCAGCCGAGGCGGGCGTGGCGGGCGAGCAGGCGGAACTGGCCGCCCGCACCGTGGTGTACTACGTGCTCGGGTTCACCGCCGATGAGCAGTCGAGGCTGCAGTGGGACTCAGCCGGAGCGTTGGGTAAGGATGGCGAGTCGGTGTTGATGGGGGAAACGACGGCGCAGTTCGCGTTCGGTTTGGACCTTCTGATCGAGGGGATGGCGCGAACGGCGACGATCAGCTGATCAGGTGCTCAATCCGGTTGTTTCCGTCCCAGCGGCGCAGTCCCACGATGCTGCCGTGGACGTCGCGGGTCGTCGTGCGGATCATCAGCGCCCGCGAGAGCTGCGACGGGTCGACCCGACGCGCGAGCGTGACGTGCGGCGCCCATTGGCCCACACCGGTATTGGGTGCGGCACCAGGCGCCAGGTGGGGCAGGCAGATGCCCAGCACCTCGGCGTGCAAGGCCAACAGTTCCACCGCCGGAACCACGGCCCGCACCAGCACGAACGGGGAACGCCCGAACACCATCGGCGCGCCGATCACACAGGGCAGCGGCAGCCGCTGCAACACACATCTCAGCTGATCGTCGACGTCGGGCAGGATGGCGTCGGCGACGATCATGGTCACGTGCGGTCTGCTGGTCGGCGGCGGCGTCCGTAACCCCGCCTCGGACAACGCCTTCCAGCCACGACGGATCGCGTCCTCGCACGAGGCGTCCAACAACAACTCGATCGAGTGGACCATCTCAGCCGACCAGATCCACCAACCAGTCGCTGTCAACGGTTTCGGCGCTCATCGCAGAGAACTGCTCCGGTGACAGCGCCCCGGAACCGGCGGGCAGCACCGCCCGCAGCGGAGCCATGTGCGCCAAGGCATCCCGGTTGGTTGTTTCGACGGGGCCGGGGTGCTCCGGCCAGGCGCCGATCACCAGGCCGGCACACGGAACACGCTGCGCGTCAAGCGCTTCCAGAGTCAGCGCGGTGTGGTTGAGTGTTCCCAGCCCGGCCGACACCACGACCAGGACCGCGGCGTGCAGGTCGACGGCGACGTCGCGCAGCGTGACACCGTCCTCGCCGAGAGCGACGAGCAGCCCCCCTGCGCCTTCCACCAGCGTCAGTTGATGCGAATGGTCGACGACGCGCAGCAGCACGTCCAGTTCGACGCGGTTGGGCAGCGCAAGGCCGGCCCGTGCCGCCGCCGCGACCGGGGCAAGGGGTTCGGGGTAGCGCCACGACCCGACGAGCCGCTCGACACCGGACAGTCGCCCCACCGCGGCGAGATCGTCATCACCGTCGCCGGTGCCGGTCTGCACGGGCTTGCACACCACCGCCTCGACGCCGGCCAGCCGGGCGCAGCAGGCCAGCGCGGCGGTCGCGACCGTCTTGCCGACGCCGGTGTCGGTGCCCGTGACGACCAGGACGGTCACGCGCGGTCGGCGGAGCGGCCCCGCGCCGCGGAAACCACCGCCGAAAGCACCTGTGTCGCGGTGCCCAGCTCGTCCTCGGACAGCGAGGCCCTCGCCGTCAGCCGCAGCCGCGACGTGCCCGGCGGTACCGACGGTGGCCGGAAACACCCGACGCGCACCCCACCCGCGAGGCACTCGGCCGCGGCCGCCACCGCCACCTCGGGCGCACCGAGGATGACCGACACCACCGCCGACGCGGGCCGGTCGGCGACTCCACAGGCGTCGGCGAGCACGGCCGCATTCCGCAGCGCCTTGTGCGGGCGGTCGGGCTCGGCGGTCAGCACGCGCAGCGCTGCCAGCCCCGCACCGAGCGCAGCGGGCGCAAGCCCCGTGTCGAAGATCATCGGGCGCGCCGCGTCGATGAGGTGCTCACGCACCGCGGCCGGACCCAGCACCACCCCGCCCTGACTGCCCAGCGCCTTGGACAGCGTCGCGGTCATCACGACGTCCGGCGCCCCCGCCAGACCCACCTCGTGCAACAGCCCGCGCCCGCCCTCGCCGCGTACCCCCAGGCCGTGCGCCTCGTCAACGATCAGCAACGCGCCGTGTCTGCGGCACACTTCATGCAGCGGCAACAGCGGCGCCAGCGCGCCGTCCGCACTGAACACCGAATCGGTGATGACGATCGCGCGGGGCTCGTCGCGTCCGGCCAGCACGGCGTCGACGGCGTCGACGTCGCGATGCGGCGTGACGGCGACGCGGGCACGCGACAACCGGCACGCGTCGACCAGCGAAGCGTGGCTGCGCGCGTCGGACACCACCAGCGAGCCGGGCCCCGACAACGCGACGACAGCGGCCAGGTTCGCGGTGTAGCCCGACGAGAACACCAACGCCGACTGCGCACCCACGAATCCGGCCAGCGCCTGTTCGAACTCCTCATGCAGCTCGGTGTTGCCGGTCACCAGCCGCGAACCGGTCGAGCCCGCGCCCCAGGTGCGCAGCGCCTGCACCCCGCCGTCGATCACTTCGGGATGCTGCGACAGCCCCAGGTAGTCGTTCGACGCCAGGTCCACCTCGGCGCCCACCGGGGTCCGGATGCGCAACGACCGGCGCAAGCCGGCGCCGACGCGCTGCCGCTCGACCTCGTCGAGCCAGGCCAGCGGCGTGGTGTCGATCCCGGTGTCCATCGCGCCTTACCCTAAGCCAGTCACCTCAAGCCAGTTACCCTGAGCCGGCCGACGACGAGGACTCGGCGACGGCAACCATCGCCGAGGTGATCTGGTCGATTTCGATCGCCGAACAGATGTACGGCGGCATCGCATAGATGAGGTTGCGGAACGGCCGCAGCCAAACGCCGTGGTCAAGAGCGACCGGCGTGGCGGTCGCCAGGTCGACGGGCGCGCTCATCTCGATCACCCCGATCGCGCCGAGGACCCGGACGTCGGCCACCCCGTTGACCGCCGACGCCTTCTGCAGACCCGTGCTCAGGCCGGTTTCGATGTCCCGCACCGCCGACCGCCAGTCCTGACCGAGCAGCAGCTGCACCGATGCCACCGACACCGCGCAGGCCAACGCGTTGGCCATGAACGTCGGCCCGTGCATCAGCGCACCGGGCTCGCCGGCGCTGATGGTCTGCGCGATCGCGGCGCTGCACAGCGTGGCAGCCAGTGTGAGATAGCCGCCGGTCAGCGCCTTCCCGACACACATGATGTCGGGCGCGACACCGGCGTGATCGGCCGCGAACAACTCCCCGGTGCGGCCGAAGCCGGTCGCGATCTCGTCGAAGATCAGCAGCACGTCGTGCCGCGTGCACGCCGCACGCAGGTCCGCGAGGTAACGCGGATCGTGGAACCGCATACCGCCCGCGCCCTGCACCACCGGCTCGACGATGACGGCTGCCAGCTCGTCTGCATGTGCGTCGAGTTGCGCCTCGAAGGCCGCGCTGTAGGAGGCGTCGTAAATCGTCGGCACCTGGGGTGCGAAAACCTGCCGCGCGAGCACATCGGTCCATAAGGCGTGCATGCCACCGTCGGGGTCGCACACGCTCATCGGCGTGAAAGTGTCACCGTGGTAACCACCGCGCCATGTCATCAGCCGGTGCTTGGCGCCACGGCCCAGACTGCGCCAGTACTGCAGCGCCATCTTGACCGCCACCTCCACCGACACCGAGCCGGAGTCGCTGAAGAACACGGCGTCCAGGCCGGCCGGGGTGATGTCGACGAGCAGCTCCGCCAGCCGTGCCGCGGGTTCGTGGGTGAGCCCACCGAACATCACGTGGTTCATCGTGGCGAGCTGGTTCACGATCGCGCCGTCAAGGACCGGATGGCCGTGGCCGTGGATCGCGGTCCACCACGAGCTCATCGCGTCCAGCGCCTCAACCGGCCGGCCTCGGTGAATCACCGACAGCGCGGCGCCGCGTGCTGCCACCGCGACCGCCGGCGCCGGCGCAACCGCGCCCGCCGGGCTGTACGGGTGCCAAATGTGGGCGGCGTCGATCGCGCTGATCTCGTCGGGTGTCAACGCAGGCACGGAGACCGAGCCTAACTCAGCACGGCAGACGAACCGCCTGGCCACAGGTTGGCGCGAGCGGTCGACGACGCCCGCCGATAGGGTCAACAGATGGCCGAAGAGCCGCAGGGTCTGGATACCGGCCCGATCCTGGCAACGGTGTGGCCCGGTACGCCGTACCCGCTGGGCGCCACCTACGACGGCGCCGGCACAAACTTCTCACTGTTCTCCGAGGTCGCCGAAAAGGTCGAGCTCTGCCTGATCGCCCGGGACGGGACCGAGGATCGCATCCCCCTCGACGAGGTTGACGGGTTTGTCTGGCACGCCTATCTGCCGGCGATCACCCCGGGCCAGCGCTACGGATTCCGTGTCTACGGTCAATGGGATCCCGCAGCCGGGCACCGTTGCGATCCGAGCAAACTACTGCTGGACCCGTACGGAAAGGCGTTCGACGGCGAGTTCAAACAGGGTCCGGCGCTGTTCTCCTACGACATGGCCGCCCATGACGACTCGGCCTCCGGCGACCCGACGTTGATCGACTCACTCGGCCAGACGATGACGAGCGTGGTGATCAATCCGTTCTTCGACTGGGGCTCCGACCGCGCGCCGAGACGGCCGTACAACGAGACGATCATCTACGAGGCCCACGTCAAGGGCATGACCCAGGCACATCCCGGGATTCCCGAGGAACTGCGCGGCACCTACGCCGGGCTGTCACATCCCGTGGTGATCGACCACCTGCGGTCGTTGAACGTCACCGCGATCGAGCTGATGCCCGTTCACCAGTTCATGCACGACTTCCGGCTGCTCGACCTGGGTCTGCGCAACTACTGGGGCTACAACACCTTCGGCTTCTTCGCACCACACAACGCGTACGCGTCGATCCGCCAACCCGGCGCCGCGGTCGCCGAGTTCAAAACGATGGTCCGCACGTTCCACGACGCGGGCATCGAAGTCATCCTCGACGTGGTTTACAACCACACCGCCGAGGGCAACCAGCTGGGGCCCACCATCAACTTCCGCGGCATCGACAACGCCGCCTACTACCGGCTGGTCGACGAGGACTTGCGTTATTACCGGGACTACACAGGCACAGGCAACAGCCTGAACGCGCGGCACCCGCACACGCTGCAACTGATCATGGACTCGCTGCGCTACTGGGTGCTCGAGATGCACGTCGACGGTTTTCGATTCGACCTGGCCTCGACGCTGGCCCGGGAATTGCACGACGTGGACCGGCTGTCGGCGTTCTTCGATCTGGTGCAACAGGATCCGGTGGTCAGTCAGGTCAAGCTGATCGCCGAGCCGTGGGACGTCGGGGAGGGTGGCTACCAGGTCGGCAACTTCCCGGGCCTGTGGACCGAGTGGAATGGCAAGTACCGCGACACCGTGCGCGACTACTGGCGCGGTGAACCCGCGACGCTGGGCGAATTCGCGTCGCGGCTGACCGGCTCGTCCGACCTGTATGAAGCCACCGGACGCCGACCGGGGGCCAGCATCAACTTCGTCACCGCACACGACGGTTTCACGCTGCACGACTTGGTTTCCTACAACGACAAGCACAACGAGGCCAACGGCGAAGACAACCGCGACGGGGAAAGCTACAACCGGTCCTGGAATTGCGGGGTTGAGGGGCCGACCGACGACCCCGAGATCGTCAAACTGCGAAGCCGTCAGATGCGCAATTTCCTTGCCACGCTGATGGTTTCCCAGGGCACTCCGATGATCGCGCACGGCGACGAGATGGGACGCACGCAGTTGGGGAATAACAATGTCTACTGCCAGGATTCACCGCTGTCGTGGATGGACTGGTCGCTCACCGAGCGCAACGCGCAGCTGCTCGAGTTCGTCAAGAAGGTCACCGCGCTACGCAAGAGCCACCCGGTTTTCCGTCGCCGCCGGTTTTTCGACGGCACGCCGATCCGCAGCGGCGCGCAGATCCGCGACATCGCGTGGCTCACTCCGGCCGGCCAGGAGATGACGCCCGAAGACTGGCACAGCGGGTTCGGCAAGAGCATCAGCGTCTTTCTCAACGGGCAGGCGATCCCCGAACCGGATGCGCGTGGCTTTCGGGTGGTCGACGACTCGTTTCTGCTGTGCTTCAACGGTCACGATGCCGATCTCGACTTCGTTGTGCCGCAAGGCCCGTATGGCCGCGAGTGGCATGCGTGCCTCGATACTGCTGACCTGGAAGGAAATATTGACCTGGTGGCACGAGCGGGTGAGAAGATCACGCTCGAAGCGCGCTCGGTGATCGTCCTGCGCAGAACCGCGTGACCCCCGTCGTCTCGACCTACCGGCTGCAGTTGCGCGGTGACG
>JAFAWC010000047.1 GCA_019242135.1 Mycobacteriaceae bacterium
CCGGTCAGCCGGTCCTTCGTGATTGTCTTGAGCGTACCCATCTTAAGTCCTTCCCTTTCTCGGGATTTGATGATGGAACATTCGATAATGTAACCACGGTCAACCGGACAGCAGGGGCCGAAACAGCAAAATTTCCGCCACATCAAACCGCCGCCCGCAGCCGGGTGGCTCGGCGGGCCAAAGTTCCTGTTCAGAGGCCGATGCCCGGGGCGCCTGTCGAAAATTCGGCCGCACACACACGGGCGTACCGGCAAAAGCCCGCTTACCGACGTTGACACAGGTCGGACTGAGCCGCGCGCAAGTAGTTGGCCCGCCACCCAAGCAGGATGACGGGCCGACCCGGCAAATGTGGTTCTCTGTCCGGCCTCACCCTCCGCTTGGGGCGTGCGTCCACCCCTCGACGTCGTCGGCGACCGCGACAAGGGCCGCAGCCAACGCGCGTGCCTGCGAGGTGTGGCTCACGTCGAAGATCTCGGTTCCCTTTTCAGCATCGGTCAATGTGATGCAGTAGCTGGTGCGGCCATCGGCGTACTGGGTGCCGTCAACGTAGATTTCGATGTTCTCGTCGGCTGGTCGGCTGGCGCACACGAAGTATCGCGACCAGCCGTGACCGGTGACTTCGGGGGTGTCCCAGTCGTAAACGCGGACAGCGCCAGCTGGCACAGGAATTTGTGGCTGAGTGGTGGTGGTCATGGCTGTAACTCCAATCAGTTGGAGCGACGCCGGTTTGCCCTTGTTGCACGAATCTTGCATGGGAGGACATATCTGCTGGTCAGATGGTGCCCCCGGCAGGATTCGAACCTGCGGCCTTCTGCTCCGGAGGCAGACGCTCTATCCCCTGAGCTACGGGGGCGCAAAACGATGGCGCTGCGCCGTTGGGCTCGCCCAGACTAGCGCATCGCAGTACTCCCCGGCCCATCGGAACGATGCCCGGCCGACCAGGCGTTCCGCCGGCAGGAGCGAAACGACTGGTAAACCGACCGAGCCCATAGGATGGACCTTCATGACCCCCGCCGACCTGGCTGAGCTGCTGCGTCGCACCGCCGCCGCGGTGCTGACCGAGCACGGCCTCGACACCGCCGCGCTGCCCGCGGCAGTTACGGTCGAGCGGCCCCGCAACCCCGAACACGGCGACTACGCCACCAATCTGGCGCTTCAGCTCGGCAAGAAGCTCGGCGTCAATCCTGCCGAATTTGCGGGCTGGCTGGCCAGCGCGCTCGGCGGAGTTGACGGGATCGCTTCGGCCGAGGTCGCCGGACCAGGCTTCGTGAACCTGCGGATCGCGGCGTCCGCCCAGGGCGCCATCATCGAAGACGTCATTGGCGCCGGTGCGAGCTATGGCCATTCCGATAGGCTGCTCGGTTGCAACGTCAACCTTGAGTTCGTCTCAGCCAATCCCACCGGTCCCATCCACATCGGCGGCACCCGCTGGGCGGCGGTTGGGGACGCGCTCGGCCGGGTGTTGTCCAGCCAGGGCGCCAATGTGGTACGTGAGTACTACTTCAACGACCACGGCGCTCAGATCGATCGATTCACCCGTTCGCTGATCGCCGCGGCCAATGGTGAACCGACCCCGGATGACGGGTACGCCGGCGACTACATCAGCGAGATCGCCGCCCAGGTTCTCGAGAAGGCACCGGATGCACTCGACCTGCCAGAAGCGCAGCAGCATGAGACCTTCCGCTCGATCGGGGTCGAGTTGATGTTCAGCCACATCAAGCAGTCGCTGCACGACTTCGGCACCGACTTCGACGTGTACACCCACGAGGAGTCGATGCACAGCACTGGTCGGGTCGAGCAGGCTATCGCACGGCTGCGCGAGACAGGAAACATCTACGAGAAGGACGGCGCGACCTGGTTGCGCACCACCGAGTTCGGTGACGACAAGGACCGCGTCGTGATCAAAAGCGATGGCCAGCCCGCGTATATCGCCGCCGACCTCGCGTACTACCTCGACAAGCGCCAGCGCGGATTCAATCTTTGTATCTACATGCTCGGCGCCGACCACCACGGTTACATTTCGCGCCTCAAGGCTGCCGCAGCGGCGCTCGGCGACGACCCCGATACGGTCGAGATACTGATCGGCCAGATGGTGAACCTGGTTCGCGACGGCCAGCCGGTGCGGATGAGCAAACGCGCCGGCACGGTCATCACGCTCGACGATCTCGTCGAGGCGATCGGTGTGGACGCCGCGCGCTATTCGCTGATCCGCTCCTCGGTCGACACTCCGATCGACATCGACCTCGCGCTTTGGTCCTCAGCGTCCAACGAAAACCCGGTGTACTACGTGCAATACGCGCACGCCCGGCTGTCGGCGCTGGCGCGCAACGCCGCCGAGCTTGGTCTGATCGCCGACACGGAACACCTTGAACTGCTCACGCACGACCGCGAGGGCACGCTGGTCCGCAACCTCGGCGAGTTTCCGCGCGTGCTGAAAACGGCTGCCGCGCTGAGGGAGCCACATCGCATCAGCCGTTACCTCGAGGACCTCGCCGGTGACTATCACCGGTTCTACGATTCGTGCCGCGTATTGCCGCAGGGTGACGAACAGCCGACGGAACTGCACACCGCGCGGCTGGCGCTGTGCCAAGCGACCCGTCAGGTCATCGCCAACGGCCTGGGCATCCTCGGCGTCACCGCCCCGGAGCGGATGTGAGCGCCCATCCCGCCGGTCCCCGGCACGCCGAAGAGATCTACCACGTCGCTGCGCCGCCGCCCGCACCGACGACCGGACGTGATGTGC
>JAFAWC010000145.1 GCA_019242135.1 Mycobacteriaceae bacterium
CACAGTGCCCCACTGACGAAATCTATTGCCCATTGTCCGTTAACCAACCGCGCCTGCCCAAAGGGCTGTCCACCAGGGGAATTCGCCGCTGATGCGCATCCATCACCACAGGGCGTGAAATACCAATCGTCCGTGCCCGATTGACCAGCTGAGTTCGTCGCCGTCGCGATGTAGTGGCCGTTCATCGTGGGAGCAGCCGAGGCGGGAGCCGCTAGTCCGATAGCCAGACCGGCGCATATCGCGGCGGCGGAAAGCCCTTGCGCGATGGCCATGATGCTGATCCTCCCTTGTAGCTAATACGTGCGCAGAGCATTAAAGGCCGGTCTATCACAGCAGACGTTCAGTTCGTCGGCTTTTGGCAAACTTTCGGCTGCCCAGCCTCGACACGGGGCAGTGCTCTCGCCGGACGAATGGAGCGAGAACCGGCGGGGCGCTGTGGTCTTCGTCGCTGGGGCGCGGCTATGCGCTGGAGCTGTCTTCGGTATCGGTGTCGTCGCCGCGGTGGCCGTTGGCGGCGGCCTCGCCGGCATCGTCGAGTAGGCCTGGCCGGCTGAAGTCATTGAGGTCGCTGATGGCGAGTTTGGCGTGGTTAATGGCCTCAGTGATGTCGGTTTTCATCTGGGCCAGGCTCTGCTCCCACCGGGTGACCTGGGCCAGCAGCCGGCGCTGTCGGTCAAGGATGGCGTTGAGCGGGACCAGGGCGGGGTGCGGCGTGGGTGACGGGCCGTGCCGGACCGGGAAGCCGCCGTTGAGCACGGCCTGCGCCGAGCCGGGCTCCCACAGCAGGAACCGGTCGATGCGCTCCAGCGTCTCGGCGGCGGGGTGAAAACCGCGCTTGCCCAAAGTGGCCAGGGTGGAGCGGCCAGGCCCACCGATCGCGGCGAACTTCGATTTACTCATGTTCAGTTCGCGCAGCCGCTGCTCGATTGCGCGGGCCAGGCGCATGTGCGCGTTGGGGTCGGGCGGCGGCGGTGGGTGTGGCCGCTGCGGCGCCTCACGCGCGACCGGGTCCTGGCCGAACAGTGTCGCCTTGGCCGACCCGGGTGCCCACGACAGCAGCTCGTCGAGCTTGGCCAGCGTGGAGTCGCTAGGAGCGCGGCCGTCTCTCCCCAGGGTGGCCAGGGTGGAACGCGACACCAGACCCATCTTCGAGGCCGCCAGCACACTGATGCCCAAATCGTGCAGCCGCTCGTGGACCGCGTCGACCAACGCCGACACATCGGGACGCTCGACGGTTCGGGCGATCGCGCGGACGGTGCGCAGCGGCAGGCCGCTGCGGTGGGCGACGTGTTCGGCCGGATAACCTTGACTGAGCAGCGCCCGGGCGGTGTCTTCAGGCACGCCGTCGGTGTGCTGTGCGGCGATGTTCGCCTCCTCGGCTGCTTGTCCTCGTGGCTGAATAGTACATGTGTAATGCCGTCGCAGATAGCACATCGCGGTGGTGGCTGCGACAGAGGTTGTTCACGCGGCTGTGACTGGTCCGCGGGGCTCTGTGGGCTCGATGTTTGTTGACATCAAACCGTCTGCGGCTCATCTCATTCCCTCCGCATGAGGTTTGCGCGGCTTTCGCATGCACAGATAGCGGCGCAGTCGCTGAGCTAGCGTTCTGGAAACACCAAAACGGGCTTCTCGGCACGTTTATGGTGTGCTGAGAGGCACCGCCGGGGAGGACGACGTGGAGGGCACACCGTTCGGTCGGTATCAACTGATCTCGCTGCTGGGGCGCGGCGGCATGGGGGAAGTGTGGCGGGCACACGACAAGGCCACTGACCGGGTGGTGGCGATCAAACTGCTGCCGTCGCTGTTGGCCGACGACGACACCTTCAAGGCGCGGTTCCGCCGGGAGGCCCGAGCCGCCGCGCGACTCGATACCCCGCACGTGATCCCGATTCACGACTACGGCGAGATCGATGGGCGCCTGTATGTGACCATGCGGCTGATCAAGGGCCGCGATCTGCAAGCCGTTCTCGCCGATGGGCCGCTGCCGCCGGAGCGGGCGGTGCGGATCATCGAACAGGTC
>JAFAWC010000247.1 GCA_019242135.1 Mycobacteriaceae bacterium
CCGCTGCGCGCGGGCGCTGAGATACAGGCAGATGGCCGCCGCAGCCGCAACGTTGAGGCTTTCTGCACCGCCCTGCATGGGGATCCGGACGCGACGGTCGGCGAGCGCCGCGACCTCGGCCGAAAGCCCGTGCGCCTCGCCCCCGAACATCCACGCGGTCGGCGCCGAAAGCTGCGGCTCGACGTCGTCGAGGGTCACCTCGCCGTCCACCGTTGCCGCCAGCGCCTGCAGTCCGCAAGCAGATACCGCCGCGACCGCTTCCGCAGCGGACGGTGTCACCGCCACCGGGACCGCGAACACGCTGCCCGCCGAGGCGCGCAGGCACTTGCCGTTGTACGGGTCGACGCTCTGACCGGACAGCACCACGGCCGCCGCGCCCATCGCATCGGATAACCGGACCAGCGTGCCGGCGTTTCCCGGCTCGCCGATGTCGACACCGACGACTAACAATCGGGGCCGCTCGGCGAGGATGTCCTCGAGCGCCACCGAGACGGGCTCGCAGACCGCCACCAGGCCGACCGGAGTCACTGTCTCCGACAGGGCCTTGGCCGCGCGCTCGGTCACGATGTGAACGGGTACCGCGACACCGGCGAGCAGCTGCTCGAAGCGCGATGCGGCCTGCGCGGTGACGAACACGTCTCGTGCGGCACCGCAGCGCAGCGCGGCCTCAACCAGATTGGGTCCTTCGGCGAGGAAACGCCCCGCCCGCTTGCGGGCGACGTGGCGGTGCAGCTTCGCCGCGGCGACGACGCGCGACGAGCGTTCGCTAAGTGACCCCGCGGCCGGTCTCAGGCGGCCTCTCCGGCTGTCGGCGCGTTGACATCCTCGGGCAGTGCGCCCTTGGCCACGCCGACAAGTGCGGTGAACGCCGCCGGGTCGCTGATCGCGATGTCGGAGAGGTTCTTGCGGTCAACGTCCACGCCGGCGGCCTTGAGGCCCTGGATCAACCTGTTGTAGGTGATGCCGTTGGCCCGGGCTGCGGCGTTGATACGCGAGATCCACAGCTTGCGGAACTCCCCCTTGCGGGCACGCCGATCGCGGTACGCGTAGTTCAGCGAATGGAGCTGCTGCTCTTTGGCTTTGCGGTACAGGCGCGACCGCTGGCCGCGGTACCCCTTGGAGGCCGCAAGGATTGTGCGCCGCTTCTTGTGGGCGTTGACCGCCCGCTTAACGCGTGCCATGGGTAATTCTTCCTATCTCATAGAGTCTCGGGTAAGGGCGTTCAGCCGTTCAGCAGCTTGCGAATCCGCTTGGCGTCGCGGGTCGACACCGTGACCCGTCCCTCCAGGCGGGCCGTGCGCTTGGTCGGCTTGTGCTCCAATAGGTGCCGACGATTGGCCCTTTGACGCAGAATCTTGCCGGTTCCGGTGCGCCGGAACCGTTTTGACGCGCCGCTATGGGTCTTGGCCTTGGGCATGTGTCCTCAGTTCTGTGGTGTATCGGTCGAGTCTGGCTTGCCAGCATCGGAACTGGCCTGCTGCGCCGCGCGGGCCCGAGTCTTCGCACCGCGATGGGGCGCCAGCACCATCGTCATGTTGCGGCCGTCCTGTTTGGCGGAGGTCTCGATGAAGCCGTATTCGGCGACATCGGCGCCCAGCCGCTGCAACAGCCGGTAGCCCAGTTCCGGGCGGGACTGTTCGCGGCCGCGGAACATGATCGTGACTTTGACCTTGGATCCTGCTTCCAGGAACCGCACCACGTGACCCTTCTTGGTCTGGTAGTCGTGGTCATCGATCTTCGGTCGCAATTTTTGTTCCTTGACGACGGTCTGCTGCTGGTTCTTGCGAGACTCGCGCGCCTTCTGAGCTGTCTCGTACTTGAACTTGCCGTAGTCCATGATCTTGCAGACCGGCGGTCGTGCGTTCGGGGCGACTTCGACAAGGTCGAGATCGGCGTCGGCGGCGACGCGAAGTGCGTCTTCGATACGCACGATTCCCACCTGCTCGCCGCCGGGTCCGATCAGTCGGACTTCTGGTACTCGAATGCGCTCGTTGACGCGGGTCTCAGTGGTGATGGGGCCTCCCTGGTTCGTGTCATCCGTCAGTGCAGCCGACCCGGCGCGAAAAGAACGACAGCGGGTGAGCACCACGCCGTCAGCAGAAAGGCCCCGCACGATGCGGGGCCCGGTGCCGACCGATCACGGCTGAACGCCGCCTGCGTGTTACGCAGAACCAGCACCGAAGGGTGCCGGTGACCGGACCGCCGAGCCGGTGTGGCCGACGGTGGGAGCGGGACTCCACTTACTGTCCCTGATTCACGCAGGAACGGTCGCGCATATCAGTCTAACAGGCATGACCGACGGTCTTCCCCGACCGGCGAAGCCGGCAGAGCCGCCAGCCGTCTGGCCCATTTCCCGGGCAGAGCGCATATCCTCGCGGCTGATGACCATCGCCACCACCCGGCCCTCTTCTCGGTTGTCGTGGGTTCCCGCGACCGCCGGGTGGGTGGTCGGCATCATCGCCACGTTGTCGCTGGTAGCGAGCGTTTCGCCGCTGGTGCGGTGGATCATCAAGGTCCCTCGCGAGTTCGTCGACCACTACATCTTCAATTTCCCTGACACCAGCTTCGCCTGGGCCTTCGTGCTGACCCTTCTCGCGGCGGCGCTGGCCGCGCGCAAACGCATCGCGTGGTGGGTGCTGATCCTGAACCTGGTGTTCGCGGCGGGCTGGAACGTCGGCGGTCTCGTCTCGGGAATGGAGAACTCGGTCGAGCGGTCCGGCGAAATACTCGGGCTGGTCCTGCATCTCGCCGCGATCGGGCTTCTGCTGCTCGCCTACCGCGAGTTCTATGCCCGGACCCGTCCCGGTGCGCTGCTGAAGGCGGCCGCGGTGTTGGCGGCCGGGATGGCGATCGGAACGCTGCTCGCGTGGGGCCTGCTCGAGACCTTCCCGGGCACCCTGCCCCCTGATCAACGACTCCCGTACGCCGTGAACCGGGTCAGCGGTTTTGCGCTCGCCGACCCCGACTTCTTCACCGGCCACCCGCACGTCGTGCTCAACACCCTGTTCGGGTTGTTCGGCGCCGTCGCGCTCATCGCCGCGGCGGTCGTGCTCTTCCAGTCGCAGCGCGCTGAGAACGCGCTGACGGGCGAGGACGAGTCGGCAATCCGCGGACTGCTCGAGGTGTACGGCAAGAACGACTCGCTGGGCTACTTCGCCACCCGCCGCGACAAGGCCGTGGTGTTCGCCGACAACGGGCGCGCCGCGATCACCTACCGCGTCGAGGTCGGGGTCTGCCTGGCCAGCGGCGACCCCGTCGGCGATCCGCGCGCCTGGCCTCAGGCCATCGACGCGTGGCTACGGCTGTGCCAGACGTACGGCTGGGCGCCGGGGGTGATGGGCGCGAGCCTCGACGGCGCCGAGGCATTCCGCGGGGCCGGGCTCAACGCGCTGCAGCTCGGGGACGAGGCGATCCTCTACCCGGATCGGTTCCGGTTATCCGGCTCCAGCATGCGCGCCGTCCGTCAGGCCGTGACCCGGGCGCGCCGGGCGGGCTTGACCGTGCGCATCCGCAGGCACCGCGACATTCGCGCAGCGGAGATGACGAGTGTCATTGCGCGTGCGGACGCTTGGCGCGACACCGAGACCGAACGTGGCTTCTCGATGGCGCTGGGCCGTCTCGGTGACAGCGGCGACGGCGACTGCCTCCTGGTAGAGGCGATCACGGAGGATAGCGGTGAGGTCGTCGCAATGCTGTCGCTGGTGCCGTGGGGTAACAACGGTGCGTCGCTGGACCTGATGCGCCGCTCACCGCAGTCCCCCAACGGAACCATTGAACTGATGGTCAGCGAACTCGCCATGCAAGCGGATCGATTTGGCGTCACGCGCATTTCTTTGAACTTCGCGATGTTCCGCGCGGCTTTCGAGGCGGGTGCCCGACTTGGCGCGGGTCCGATCGCACGGTTGTGGCGGGGCCTGCTGGTGTTCTTCTCCCGTTGGTGGCAACTGGAGACGCTGTACCGGTCCAACATGAAGTATCAGCCTCAGTGGGTGCCGCGTTATGCCTGCTACGAGGACGCCCGGCTGATTCCGCGGGTGGGCGTGGCCTCGGTGATCGCCGAAGGCTTTCTGGTGTTGCCATTCTCGCGCCGCAACAAGCCGCACCACACCGGGCACCACCCGGCGGTGCCGGCGACGATCATCGCCACCGGCAGGCTGCATCCCGACGGCAGCGCGCCCGACCCTGGCCCGCTGTACGGGCGGACCTCCGTAACCGACGCCGCGGTGCACGTGCCAGATCAAGTGCGGGTGCGGATGGGCAAATTGGCGGCCCTGCAGGACAGCGGCGTCGACGCGTACCCGGTCGGTCGGGCGCCGACGCACACCGTGGCACAGGCGATCGACGAAAGCGACGACACCGCCATCACGGTGGCCGGGCGGGTGCTGCGGATTCGCGACTACGGCGGGGTGCTGTTCGCCGACCTGCGCGACTGGACCGCAGATGTGCAACTGTTGCTTGACAATTCTCACCTCGACGACGTTCGCACCGCCGACTTCACCGCCGCCGTGGACCTCGGCGACCTCGTCGAGGTGTCCGGCACGATGGGCTACAGCAAGAACGGCACGCGCTCTCTGTTTGTCCGGCGTTGGCGGTTGATCGGCAAGTGCCTGCGGCCGCTACCCGACAAGTGGAAGGGGTTGACCGACCCCGAGGCCCGCGTCCGCGCCCGGTACGTCGATCTCGCCACCAATCCGGAGGCACGCGAGCTGCTCGCCGCGCGCAGCACGATCCTGCATGCCATCCGGGAAACGTTACGCAGCAAAGGTTTTCTCGAAGTCGAGACGCCGATCCTGCAGCAGGTTCACGGCGGCGCCAACGCCCGACCCTTCCTCACCCACATCAACGCCTACGACCTTGGCCTTTACCTGCGTATCGCACCGGAGCTGTATTTGAAGCGGCTGTGCGTCGGCGGGCTGGAGCGGGTCTTCGAACTCGGTCGCGCATTCCGCAACGAGGGAGTGGATTTCAGCCACAACCCGGAGTTCACGCTGCTCGAGGCCTACCAGGCGCACGCCGACTACATGACGTGGGTGGACGGCTGCCGCGAGCTCATCCAGAACGCGGCATTGGCCGCCAACGGCGCGCAGGTCGCGATGCGCCCAGACGGCGACGGCACCCTGACGCCGATCGACATCTCCGGCATGTGGCAGGTCAAGACGGTGCACGAAGCGGTGTCCGAGGCGCTCGGCGAACACATCGACGTCGACACCGATGTGGCTGCCCTGCGCCGGCTCTCCGATAAAGCCGACATCCCCTATCTCACCCACTGGGATGCTGGCACGGTGGTGCTCAAGCTCTACGAGCGGTTGGTCGAAGAGCACACCGAAAAGCCCACCTTTTACAAGGATTTCCCGATATCGGTGTCGCCACTGACCCGTCCGCACCGCAGCAAGCCCGGGCTGGCCGAGCGTTGGGACCTTGTCGCGTGGGGCATCGAACTCGGTACCGCCTACAGCGAGCTGACCGACCCGGTCGAGCAGCGCTGCAGGCTGCAGGAGCAATCGCTGCTGGCGGCCGGCGGCGACCCCGAGGCGATGGAACTCGACGAAGACTTCCTGCAGGCCATGGAGTACGCGATGCCGCCGACCGGCGGGCTGGGCATGGGCGTCGATCGGGTCGTCATGATGATCACGGGCCGCAGCATCCGCGAGACGCTGCCGTTCCCGTTGGCCAAACCCCGCTGAGGCACGCGGGAATCGACCGGCGGGCAGCCGCCAGGCGTACCGTGTCGGCATGCCCGACGAATCGACAACGTCTGACCCCGACGCCACCGGGTACACCGCGTCGGGCGTGCCGACGTTCGAGTCCGTCCGCGAGAAGATCGAGACCAGGTACGGCGCCTCGTTGGGCGCCGCCGAACTCGACGCCGAAACCCCGCAGGGCCGGGCCGTCGAGGAGCAGTACGAGGAGCGTCAGCGCGCAGCGGCCGAACGTCTCAATCAGATTCGCGAATCCATGCACCGCGACGACGCCTAGGTGCGCAGCTTCACCGTCGACGAGCGTCGCGCCCGTTTGGCCCGTCGTCATTTCCTCAGCGGCGACACCACCGGCGACGTCGCCGCGGTCACCGCCGCGATGCTGGGCCTACACGCGACCGACCCGGCGACGCCGCACCTATCGTTGTGGGCGCGCATCGCGGGTTTCACCACTGACGACCTCGACCGCGAACTCTACGAACGGCGCTCGGTGGTCAAGCACCTCGCGATGCGCCGCACGCTGTGGCTGGTGCGGGCGGACGACCTGGTCGCGATTCAGCCGGCCGCCAGCGACCGGGTCGCGGACAGCGAACGGCGCCGGCTGGTCAAAGACGTGGAGAAGGCCGGCGTGGCGAATGACGGCAACGCATGGCTTGACCGGGCTTGTGAGGCTGTGCTCGGCTTCCTGGCCGAGAACGGCCCGGCGGGCGCCGCCGACGTCCGCGCCGCACTGCCCGAACTCCACGGAACCTACGATCCCGCTCCGGGTAGGCGCTGGGGTGGCCAAACACCCTTGACGCCAAGAGTTTTCACCGTCCTGTCAGTCAGGGGCGACATCGTGCGCGGGCCGAATGACGGCGGGTGGATAGCATCTCGTCCCAGGTGGGTGACCACACACGATTGGCTGCGTGCACGCCCAGAGGTGATGCCGGCCGACAAGGCGCGCGCCCAGTTGGTCGGCCAGTGGCTCCGCACGTTCGGTCCGGCCACCGTGGCAGATGTGAAGTGGTGGTTCGGCACTCCCCTCGCGGCGGCACGCCAGGCCC
>JAFAWC010000251.1 GCA_019242135.1 Mycobacteriaceae bacterium
AGAAGGTGTACTTGACCTCAAAGATGTTGTTCACCACACGGATAGAGGCTCTCAGTACACGTCGATCCGATTCAGCGAGCGGCTCGCCGAGGCATCCAGCCCTCGGTCGGAGCGGTCGCAAGCCCTGGCGCTCCATCGAAGACGTCGAGTTTGGCCACCGCACGCTGGATCGACTGTAAACGCCGAGCAGGTAATTCGCGCTGTACTTCGATGTGTTAGCCGGCTCATGCGGTGAGCTGCCGTAATTCGACTACAGGCCGGTCCGATCCTGAATGCGCTGCCTGACAGCGTGCTTTCCATTCGCCATCGTTGCCAGGCCCAAACGGGTCGCACGCCACACCCAAGTAGACATTCCGTCGATGAGATAACCGCAGACTAGTTCGGCGTGCTCTAACAGCTGAAGGGCCTCGCGTACCGGTATCGCCACCTGTTCGAGCGCCCTGGCGAGTCTGGGATCCCCACGTAACCCCACCGGGTTCTGCACCGGTACGCCGAACAGGAACGCGTGGATTTCGCGGGTATGGCAGGAGCCCACGTCATTGCTGCCGAATACCTCCATGACCTCTACCGCCAGGTCCGCTCGTGGCACACTGCTCGCCCAATCGATCATCGGTTGTGCCGCTGCATACCAATCGTCCTCATCGGCCGGGGCCCTGTTCTTCCCGAATAGTGGCATGACTCCGTCCTCTGGTCGCCACAGCAAATCGACGGTGCGAGCGTACGTCCGCCGCAGCTCGGCTGGTTTGGGTCCGCCAAGAATCCTCCAAGGCCTTAACCAGACGCTTGTGTGACCGGTCCATCGGGGGCCGGGCTCTACTGAAAGCGAACACCCCCATGAGCGCCACCTGCACCCTCAAGAAGAGATTGTTCGTCACGGCCATCGGCGCTGTGGTGGTGAGCATCGGCATTGCCGCGGCACCCGGGGCCGCTGCCGACCTCCCCTCTGGCCCCTCGACCCCAACTGCTCCAGGACAGTCCGACACTCCCTACATCCCGCCGTCCCCGACACGTATTCGCCCCTCCGTGCTCCCGCCCGGGGATAACGTGGTTCCCCAACGCCATCCGACTTCGTAGACGCACGACGACGACTAGGGCCAGCTTCACCTCCAGGGCATCGGAGTGGACCGCGATCCGCCGGTAATACTCGTCGTCGGACATCTCCGCACTGCGGGTCAGTAGCTCATCAGTGGCGACCACCTCATCCGAAATCCCGGCCTGCGCCAAATCAGCTGCCGTCAAGTCGGTGTCTTCAAGGACATCGTGCAGCAACGCCGCCATGATCGCTGACACGTTCTCCAGCCGCCACATATGACGCCACCCGTTGGTCGGCGTGGGCTTGATCGCAGATCCGCTGCGCCAGAGCGATCGCCTGCTGGGTGTGCAGGTGTTCGTCAGAGCGACCAATATTGCTGAAGTCCTGCCCCACAAGCGCCCCTCGCCGTCTAATGTTTGCCTGTTCATCAGCAATATCTCACGGGGAGACACCAGGAGTCAGCAAAGATCAATGTCAAGAAAGCTTGCAGGCGGCGCACTTCTGGGCGCAATGGCGTCAGGCCTCGCGGCGACGGCATTCGGTTCGGCGGGACCGGCCAGCGCTACGTGTGCGTCCATCAGCGGCGTCGGCAATGGCGGCGGGTGCACCAGCACTCCGACCAGCTTCGCGGTCGGGCTGGGAACCGGTGCGACAGCGAAGGCACAAGGGCTGTTCGACGCCGCCGTCGCCGCCGGCACCGACTCATTCGCTTTCAGCCGCGGCAACCTCGACACCGCGCTCGCGGTCGGCAACGCGGCCAACGCCGAGGCCGGCGTAAATCCGAACGACACCGGCAACCTAGCGGTGGACATCGGCAACAACCCCGGCTTCGGCAACGGGGTGCAGGCGTCAGGTACGAACACCACCCCCGGCTTCGGCAACGTCGCGATCGCTTTGGGCGACAACAACGCCCTGCTGGCAATCGGGTCTTTCAACAGCGCGTTCAGCGTCGGCCCCGACAACACAGTGGTTGCCGAGGGCTTCGCCAACAACGCCACCAACCTCGTGGGCAGCGAAAACTTTGTCCGTGCTTAGGGCGGCACCGGTCTTGCGATCCGGGCCTGAGCGAGGCGTTCAACATCGGCGGCAACAAGAACACTGTGCTTGCGCAGTCCGGCCCTTTCGCCGTCGCGGGCGCGATCGGGTTGAACGGCAAGACCGTTTCCCAGACCGGCACCGGTGTCAACGTCCATACCCCGCTGAATCCGTGAGATCCGCATGTCGCCCGGAGGAGATCGATTCGGGCGGCTTCGGAATCGGTTTCGGTTTCTAAGACATGCGCGTCCTGGTGCAACGGGTCTCGTCGGCTTCGGTGTCGGTCAACGGCGATGTCGTCGGTGACATGCGAGTCGACGGTCAGGGACTGCTCGCATTCGTGGGCGTCACGCACGCCGACACCGATGAAACTGCGCAGCGACTCGCCGAAAAGCTCTGGTATCTACGGATCCTTGACGATGAGCGCGCGGCCGCGGACGTCGGCGCGCCGATCCTCGTGGTCAGCCAGTTCACGCTCTACGCGAACACCGAAAAGGGGCGGCGCCCCTCCTGGAACGCGGCCGCGCCGCGCCACGTCGCGGAGCCGCTGGTCACCGCATTCGCCGACGCACTTCGACGACTCGGCGCCACCGTCACCACCGGGGTGTTCGGTGCGCACATGGCTGTCGGACTGGTCAACGACGGACCGGTGACCGTGATGCTGGAGTCCTGACCGGGATTTCGCGTAGTGTCCCGGACATGACTTCACCAAGTCTCGACGCCCGACTCAGCGGTTATTCGGCGCCAGTGATCAGCCTGTTCCGGGCGGTCATCGGCTTTCTCTTCGCGTTACACGGAACGATGACTCTGTTCAACTGGCCCTTAGCCATACCGATGCACGTCCCGGTCGGTGCGTGGCCGGTGTGGTGGTCGGGCCTGATCGAATTCGTTACCGGCGTGTTGGTCATGGTCGGATTGTTCAGCCGCCCAGCGGCTTTCCTCGCGTCAGGGACCATGGCGGTCGCCTACTTCTGGCAGCACCAGCCGAAGGCATTGTGGCCGTTCGACAAGCAGATCGGCGGCAACAACGGTGAGCTGGCGATCCTGTTCTGCTTCTCGTTCTTCTTGATCGTGTTCATCGGCCCGGGCAGCGTCGCGCTCGACACCCTGCTGCGACGAAGGCGCTAGCTGCCGAACACCCTGCGCACCACAGCCTTTGCCCGGCGGGTCACCCGCAGATAGTTGTCCAGGAACTCGCCGCCGTCGGGCGAAGGCCAGCGAGCGGCCACGGCCACCGCGTTGAGCTGGCGGCCGGGCCCGGGCAGCTGGTCGGTGGCCTTGCCCCGAACGAGCACCAGGGCGTTGCGGGCGCGGGTGGCCGTCAGCCACGCCTGCCGTAGCAAGTCGACATCTGTTTCCGGGAGCAACTCAGCGGCCTCGATCGCGTCCAGAGCCTCCAGGGTCGACGTGTTGTGCAGCGCAGGCACCATGTGCGCGTGGCGAAGTTGCAGCAGTTGCACAGTCCACTCCACGTCGGCTAGGCCACCGCGACCCAGCTTGGTGTGGGTGTTCGGGTCCGCGCCGCGCGGCAGCCGCTCGGCGTCCACCCGCGCCTTGACGCGTCGAATCTCATTGACCGCCGCCGGCGACACCCCACCTGTCGGGTAGCGCGTCTTGTCGGCCATCAGCAGAAAGCGCTGACCAAGGTCCTCGTCGCCGGCGACCCGGTTCGCCCGCAGCAGGGCCTGAATCTCCCACGGGTGCGCCCAATGTTCGTAGTACGCCGCATAGGAATTCAGGGTCCGCACCAACGGCCCGCTGCGGCCCTCCGGCCGCAGATTGGCGTCCACGTCCAGCGGCGGATCGATGCTGGGCGTACCCAACAGTGTCCGCACCTGCTCGGCGATGGTCATCGACCAGCGCACCGCCGCCGACTCCGCCACACCCTCGTTCGGCTCGCAGACGAACATCACGTCGGCGTCCGACCCGTAGCCCTGCTCGCGGCCACCCAATCGGCCCATCCCGATGACCGCAATGCGCGCGGGCGCTTGGCCGTCCTGCGGTGTGTTGAACCGGATCACCGCGTCAAGGGCGACCTGAAGCACCGCGACCCACACCGACGTCAGAGCAGCGCACACATCACGGACATCGAGCAGCCCCAGCAGATCGGCCGACGCCACGCGGGCCAGCTCCCGCCGACGCAGACTTCGTGCGGCGGCGATGGCCTTCACCGAGTCCGCATGACGCGAGGCCGCCGCCGCCAGCGAACGCGCCACCTGCTCCGGCTCCACGTCCAACAGCTTGGGACCCGTCGGTCCGTCTGCGTACTGTGCAATAACCTCCGGCGCGCGGATCAACAGTTCCGGCACATAAGCCGACGTGCCCAGCACGTGCATCAACCGCTTCGCGACAGCGCCCTCATCTCGCAGCGTGGACAGAAACCACCGTTGATCAACCAGTCCCTCACTGAGTTTGCGATACGCCAGCAGCCCACTGTCCGGGTCCGGAGTGTCGGAGAGCCAGTCGAGCAGAGTAGGTAGAAGCACCGACTGCACGCGCGCGCGGCGCCCGCCGGAACCCGTCAGCGCCGCCAGATGCGTCAGCGCGTTGTGCGGCGCCTGATAGCCGAGCGCGGCGATCTGCCGTTCGGCGGCCTCGCTGCTCAGGCCACCGGCCAGCCCGACGCCCGGCGTCACAGATTCGAGCAGTGGCTGATAGAAGAACTTCGCGTGCAGCCGCGACACCCGCACGTTCTGCCGTTTGAGCTCTTCGCGCAGCACACCGAGCGCGTCATGTTTGCCATCGGGCCGAATGTGGGCGGCGCGGGCCAGCCAGCGCATCGCCTCGTCATCGTCGAAGCGGGGCAGCATGTGCGTGCGCTTGAGCCGCTGCAACTGCAACCGGTGCTCCACCAGCCGGAGGAACTCATAGGACGCGGTCATGTTCGCCGCATCGTCGCGTCCCACATAGCCCGCCGCACCCAGCGCCGCGAGCGCGTCGACCGTCGACGACACGTGCAGGCTTTCGTCGTTGCGGCCGTGAACCAGCTGCAGTAGCTGCACCGCGAACTCCACGTCGCGCAGACCACCGGTCCCCAGCTTCAGCTCGCGGTCGCGAACGTCGACGGGTACCAGCTCCTCAACGCGACGACGCATGGCCTGAACCTCGGGGACGAAATCCTCACGCTCGCAAGCGGTCCACACCATCGGCATCACCGCTTCGATGTACCGCTCGCCGAGTTCGGCGTCACCGGCTGCCGGCCGAGCCTTGAGCAAGGCCTGGAACTCCCACGTTTTGGCCCAGCGTTTGTAGTAGGCGAGGTGGGATTCCACGGTGCGCACCAGCGCACCGTGGCGGCCCTCCGGCCGCAGCGCGGCGTCGACCTCGAAGAACGCCTCCGACGCGACTCGCATCGTCTCCCCCGCCACCCGGGCTTCTAATGCCAGGTCTTTCTCGTGTCCGTTTCCGCCGACAAAGATGACGTCGACGTCGCTGACGTAGTTCAGTTCGCGCGCACCGCATTTGCCCATTGCGATGACCGCAAGCCGCGGTCGACTGCCGTGTCCGCAGAAACGTATCATCGCCAACTCGAGCGCGGCGGCCAGCGCAGCGTCGGCGAGATCGGACAGGTGTGCGCCGATAGTCGCGAACGGCAGCACCGGCTCGTTTTCGACTGTGGGCGCCACGTCCTGGGCAGCCAGCACCATCAACCGGTTCCGGTACCTGGTGCGAAGCGCAGAAAGTGTTGCATCGGAGGGCATTTCACGTACACAGTCGAGGAATTCGCGGCACAGCTCATCGAGTGACGGCAGCGACGCCCCGCGCGACTGTCGCGCTGGGCCCGGGCCCTCGAGCAGATGCCAGGCCTGGGGGTTGGCGATCAGGTGATCACCCAGTGCGAGTGAGGACCCCAACAGCGCGAACAGTCGGCCCCGCAGAGACCGGTCCTTGCGCAGCGCGGCGTCCAGCTCCTCCCAGCTTGCGCCGAGCGCGTCCGCGAGCCGCACCATCGCGCGCAGCGCGGCGTCCGCGTCGGGCGCGCGCGACAACGACCACAGCAGCTCTACGTAGTCATCGGTGGTCCAGCCCAGCCTGGCGAGATCGGCGCGCGCAGGTGCCTCGATCAACCCCAGCCGGCCGGGGCTCGGCAGCCGCGGTCGTTCGGTCGGGGGGTTGGGCACGCCTTGAGGCTACAGAGCTGCGCTACAAGGAGAGATATGTCTTCAGCTCGTAGGGCGTCACCTGGCGACGGTAGTTCTCCCACTCGGCGC
>JAFAWC010000260.1 GCA_019242135.1 Mycobacteriaceae bacterium
CGTGAACGTGATCGGCGAGGAAAATCTGACCGCCCAACGGCCGGCGGTGTTCATCTTCAATCATCGCAACCAGGTGGACCCGATTGTCGCCGGCACGCTTGTTCGCGACAACTTCACCTCCGTCGGCAAGAAGGAACTCGAGAAGGACCCGCTCGTCGGAACCATCGGCAAAGTGATGGACGCCGCATTCATCGACCGCGAAAATCCCAGGGCCGCAGTCCAAGAGTTGAGAAAGGTAGAGGAGCTGGCGCGCAAGGGGCTCTCGATCCTGATCGCGCCGGAGGGCACGCGGCTGGACACGACCGAGGTCGGTCCGTTCAAGAAGGGGCCGTTCCGGATCGCGATGGCGGCCGGAATTCCGATCGTTCCCATCGTGATCCGAAACGCCGAGGTCATCGCCTCTCGCGACTCCAATACTTTCAACCCCGGCACGATCGACGTCGTCGTGCTTCCCCCGATACCGGTGGACGATTGGACGGTCGAGAATCTCGCAGACCGCATCGCCGAGATTCGCAAGCTCTACCTCGACACATTGAAGAATTGGCCGCGAGACGAAGCGCCAAAATCGAAGCCGACCGCCCGCACGAACGCGAAGAAAGCCCCGGCGAAGAAGGCTCCGCCGAGGAAAACGACGCCAAAGAAAGCACCCGCCAAGAAAGCCCCCGCGAAGGCAGTCAAACTGACTGCCGCCGACGGAAATTCGAAAGCAGCCACGAACCCAGCGAAGAACGCCCCAGCGAAGAAGGCCCCAGCGAAGAAGGCCCCAGCGAAGAAGACCCCTGCGAAGAAGACCCCTGCGAAGAAGACCCCAGCCAGAGGCCGCCGCTAGATGACCGCCTGGACCGACGACCTCGCCACCTTCACCGCCACCGACGACGCGCTCGTCCTGGCGTCGGTGTCGTCCCAAGCCGAACGGGAACTCCTGAACACCTGGCTCAAGCGCCAGCGCCAAGAACACCCCGAGACCAAAGTCGAAGTCCTCGAACTGAACAAAGACGACCCGCCCCCCGGCGTGGTCGCACAACTCGTCGACGAGCTCAGCGCCGACGAAGACCGCTCGGTGGTACCGGTTCGGGTGTTCTGGGTGCCCGGCGGCCTGCCGACCCGGGTGAAGCTGGTGGGCCTGCTTTCCGGCCGGGACACCTACCGACCGCCGGAGCTACTGCAATCGCGCATCCTGCACAAAGACCCGTCGCGAGCCCGGATCGTGGCCGGCGAACCGGCGAAGGTCTCCGAGCTACGACAACAGTGGCAAGACACCACCGTCGCCGACAACCCGCGCGACTTCGCCCGGTTCGTGCTGCGCCGGGCCGCCTTGGCGATCGAACGCGTCGAGCTGCGCCTCCTCGGCCCCGCCTACAAGTCGCCCCGCCTGGTCAAGCCGGAGCTGCTCGCATCCACCCGCTTTCGTGAAGGGCTGCAACGAATTCCCGGAGCGACCGTCGAGAAGGCCGGGGAGATGCTCGACGAACTGTCGACCGGGTGGAGCAGGTTCTCCGTAGACCTCATCCCGGCGCTGGGCCGCGCGATCTTCAGCCGCGGTTTCGATCCCAACATCGACTACGATCGCGCCGAAATCGAAAATATGCGCAGCGCATTGGAGACCCACCCGGCGGTGCTGCTCTTCTCCCACCGCTCCTACCTCGACGGCGCGATCGTTCCGGTGGCGATGCAGGAAAACCGTCTGCCGCCGGTGCACACCTTCGCAGGCGTCAACTTGAGCTTCGGTCTGATGGGCCCGTTGATGCGGCGCTCGGGGGTCATCTTCATCCGTCGCAAGCTCGACGACCCGGTGTACAAGTACGTGCTGAAGGAGTTCGTCGGCTACATCGTCGGAAAGCGGTTCAACCTCAGCTGGTCCATCGAGGGCACCCGCTCGCGTACCGGAAAGATGTTGCCGCCCAAGCTCGGTCTGCTCAGCTTTGTCGCCGATGCCTACCTCGACGGGCGCAGCGACGACATTTTGCTGCAGCCGGTGTCGATCAGCTTCGACCAGCTCCATGAAACCGCCGAGTACGCCGCATACGCGCGCGGCGGCGAGAAGACACCCGAGGGGTTGAGCTGGCTGTACAACTTCATCAAGGCGCAAGGCGAGCGCAACTACGGCAAGATCTATGTCCGCTTCCCCGAAGCGGTTTCGATGCGCGAATACCTCGGCGAGCCACACGGCCCGATGTCCACCGACTCGGCTGCCAGGCGTCTTGCTCTGCAGAAGATGGCGTTCGAGGTCGCCTGGCGGATCCTGCGGGCCACCCCCGTCAACGCCACCGGGCTGGTGTCCGCGCTGCTGCTCACCACGCGCGGGCGTGCGCTCACACTTGACCAGCTGCACCACACGCTGCAGGACTCACTCGACTACCTGGAGCGTACGCAAACACCGATGACCAACAGCGCCTTGCGTCTACGTACCCACGAGGGTGTTCGCTCGGCAGTTGACGCGCTGTCCAACGGCCACCCGATCACGCGTGTCGACTCCGGCCGCGAACCGGTCTGGCGGATCGCGCCCGAGCACGAACACGAGGCCGCGTTCTACCGCAACTCACTGATCCACGCATTCTTGGAAACCTCGATCGCCGAGCTGGCCCTCGCCTATGCCGCGCGCGCCGAAGGTGACCGCTTACAAGCGTTCTGGAACCAGGTGACGCGCCTGCGCGACCTGCTCAAGTTCGACTTCTACTTCGCCGACTCGGCGGCGTTCCGTGACCACATCGCGGAGGAAATGGCGTGGTACGAGGACTGGGAAACGCACGTGCGGGCCGGCGGCGAGGAGATCGACGCGTTGTTGCACGAAAAGCACCCGCTGATGTCGCACGCGATGCTGCGGCCGCTGTTCGAGGCCTATGAGATCGTGGCCGACGTGTTGCGGGATGCTCCGGTAGAGATCAGCGAGAAAGAGTTGACCAAGCTGGCCCTCGGCGTCGGCAAGCAGTACGCGGCGCAGGGTCGGGTGCGTAGCAACGAGGCGGTGTCCGCACTCCTGTTCACGACCGCGCGCCAGGTCGCCGCGGATCAGGGCTTGCTGCAGCCCGCGCCTGACCTCGCCGAGCGGCGCGCGGCTTTCCTGGCGGAGTTGCGTGCGATCCTGCGCGATATGGAGCGAGTCGAGTTGGTGTCATTCCAGCAGTTCGCCGAGCGCGAAGCGCAACGACGCCGTGAGCGCCTCGAGGCCGGCTGACGGGCTTCTAGTCGTCGGCGTGCCGACGCTGCTCCCAGCGCTCCAGCGATTCCTGCGCCGAGTGCAGCGCCAGCACGATCAGCGGAATGATGATCGATAACAGTGCTACCACAACAACATTCATCGTTCTCTCCTGCCCGCACCATACGTCGCTGCAAACGTACGATGGGGGACCGACACGGCTCTGACACCGACTCGTGGCCGGACGAGATGATCTCGCGACGGCGACGTAATGATCGCCCGGCGCCGAAGGCTGCCGCACATCACGCCATGGGGCTGAGCACGGATAGGAAGGTTTTATGGAAACGGCCATACGCTGATTCCATGACCGCCCCCTCGGCTACCCGAGGCATCACCATATGGCCCGTCCTCAGCGGCGTGGCGGTGCTCGCCGGGGCAACGGCCGCCGCGATCGGCGCGATGTCGCTGGCTGCGGCGCTGACGGCCACCGGGCTGCCCGATCCGGGGCCCGTCACCACGTACGGTCTGCCGTTCGTCAGCGCGGCCGGCGAGGTAGCCGCCGTCACCGCCGTCGGCTCGTTTCTGCTGGCAGCGTTCCTGGTGCCGCCCCAACCGACCGGTGTGCTGGACGTCGCCGGTTATCGGGCGTTGCGGGTCGGGACCTGGGCGTCGGGTGCGTGGGCGGTATGTGCGGCGCTACTGGTCCCGCTGACGATCTCCGACGTGTCGGGGCACCCGGTGACCGAGCACCTCAATCCGGTGACCATGTGGTCCGTCGCCGATGTGATCAACACTGCGGGCGCGTGGCGGTGGACCGCGTTTCTGGCGGCGGCGGTGACGATCGCCAGCCTGCCGGTGCTGCGCTGGTCACCGACACCCTTCCTTGTCGCCGGCTCACTGGTGACGTTGATACCGCTGGGGCTCACCGGGCACTCGTCGGCCGGCGGATCACACGATCTGGCCACAAACAGCCTGCTCATCCACTTGTTCGCGGCGGCGTTGTGGGCCGGCGGGCTGCTGGCGCTGCTGACCCACGCGCTGCGCGGTGCAGAACACGCCGACCTCTCGGCCCGGCGGTTCTCGGGACTGGCGCTGTGTTGTTTCATCGCGATGGCACTGACCGGCACCGTCAACGCGCTGGTCCGCGTCCGACTCGGCGACCTCATCACCACCGACTACGGCCGGCTCGTGCTCGCCAAGGCGCTCGCGCTGTGCGCCCTTGGCTTGCTCGGATGGCGGCAACGCCGCAGCTCACTGCCCGCACTCAGGAACGATCCGAACGCGAGAGGACCGCTGATCCGGCTGGCGCTGACCGAAGCGGCGATCTTCGGCGCCACCTTTGGGATCGCCGTCGGACTGGGCCGCACGCCGCCCCCAGCACCGGAAGCGCTCCCGTCGATTCCCCAGGTCGAGATCGGCTACGACCTCGACGGGCCGCCCACCCTCGCGCGGGTGTTGTTGGACTGGCGCTTCGACGTGTTGTTCGGCACCGCGGCGATCGTGCTGGCGGTGGCCTACCTGGCCGGAGTGCACCGGCTGCGGCGGCGCGGCGACGCGTGGCCGGTG
>JAFAWC010000690.1 GCA_019242135.1 Mycobacteriaceae bacterium
GAGATTACTACGCTGTTCAGCGCGAAGTGCAGGTAATCTGCTTGCGCTTGGACTTCGATATAGCTCTGCACCGTGGGCGTGAAGAAGAGCTGCGGCGGGACCGCGATCGCCGCGACCTCGGTCTTGAAGCTGGTCAGCACCATCCAAAAAATCGGAAAGAACAACAGGATCGCCGCGCCCCAGCCGAGGACGGCGGTGACCATCCGCTGGACCGGGCTGGGCTCCACGTCAGACCTCCAGCTGGCGCGCGATCGTGCGCACCAGGAAGAACGCCACGATGTTGGCGAGGATGATCGCGACCACTCCACCGGCCGAGCCCCCGCCCACGTCGAACTGCAGCAGCGCGCGGGCATAGATCAGGAAGGCGAGATTGGTGGTCGCGTTGCCCGGCCCGCCGGAGGTGGTCACGAAGATCTCGGCGAACACGGTCAGCAGGAAGATGGTCTCGATCATCACCACCACCGAGATCGCGCGGCGCAGATGCGGCAGGGTGATGAAGAAGAACTGCGCGACGGCACCGGCCCCGTCCATGCGCGCGGCCTCCTTCTGCTCGTGATCCAGCGACTGTACCGCCGTCAACAGGATCAGCAGCGCAAACGGCAGCCATTGCCACGCCACGATGATGATGACCGACAGCATCGGATAGTCGGCGAACCAGTCGACCGGCGCCAGGCCAAACCCGCGCGCCAGCGAGCCGAGCACCCCGTAGATCGGGTGCATCATCAGGTTCTTCCAAACAAGCGCGCTCACCGTCGGCATCACGAAGAACGGCGCGATGGCCAGGACCCGGGCGATGCCGCGCCCGGGGAAAGGCTGGTCGTAGAGCACCGCCAGCAGCACTCCCAGCCCGACGGTGATGACCAGCACCGACCCGACCAGCACGAGCGTGTTCCACAACGACATCCAGAAATCGGGGTCGGTGACGAGGAACTCGTAGTTGTCGAGTCCGGCGAAGCCCGTGACCGTCGGATCCAGCAGGCTGTAGCGCTGAAACGAGAACCACAGGGTCATGACCAGCGGCACGATCATCCACAGCAGCAGGACGCCGACCGACGGTCCCAGCAGCGGCAGCGTGCGCGTGTGCGGCCGGTCCGACCCGTCCGCTTCGAGCGCGCCGGTGGCCGCCGCGGTCGCAGACGACATCTTGCGGCCTACTTCGGATAGCCGGCCTGTTTCATGGTCCGCTCCGTGGCGGACTGGGCCGACTTCAGCGCCTGATCCAGCGACGTGCCCGTCAGCGTCGAGGCAATCGTCTGCCCCACCTGGGTGCCGATGCCCTGGAACTCCGGGATCGCGACGAACTGCGCGCCGGTGTAGGGCCGCTGCTCGCGCGTGCCGCCGTTCGGGTTGGCGCTGTCGATCGCCTGCTCGACGAATTGCGCGAAGGCAGCGACCTTCTTGTATTCCGGGTTGTTGTAGGTGCTCTGCCGCGTGCCCGGCGGCACCGCCACCCAGCCGTTCTGCTGCGCGACCAGGTCGATGTACTCCTTCGAGGTCGCCCAGGCGATGAACGTCTTGGCCGCATCCTTCTGCTTGGAGGCGATGGGAATGGCGAGATTCCAGCTCCACAGCCAGGTCGGCCCGCCCGTGTAGGTGCCCCTCGGCATGGGGGCGAAGCCCACCTTATCCGATACCTGGCTCTGCTTCGGGTCGAATAGCAGCCCGGCCGCGACCGTCGCGTCGATCCACATCCCGCAATGCCCGCCCGCGAACAGCGCGAGGTTCTCGTTGAACCCGTTGCTGGTCGCGCCCGGCGGTCCATCCTTCTTCATCACGTCGTCGTACCAGGTGACGGCGCTGCGCCACTCCGGCGTGTCCAGCCGCGGCCGCCACTGCATATCGAACCACTGGCCGCCGAATGCCGTCACCATCGGCGTAATGAAGGCCATGTTCTCGCCCCAGCCGGGCTTGCCGCGCAGGCACATGCCGTAGACCTGGTTGCTGCGGTCGGTGATCTTGTTGGCGAACTCGGCGATCTGCTGGTAGGTCGGGTGCTCCGGCATGGTGATGCCGGCCTTCTGGAACAGATCCTTGCGGTAATACGTCATCGCGCTTTCAGCGTAGAACGGCACCGCGTAGAGCTGGCCTTGATAGCTGATGCCCTCGCGCACCGGCTTGAGCAGGTCGTCGACACCGTAGGTTTCCGGCAGGCTGTCCAGCGCCTCGAGCCAGCCCTGCTTGGCCCAGATCGGCACTTCATAGTTGCCGATCGTCATGACGTCGAACTGGCCCGCCTTGGTGGCGATGTCCGTCGTCAGCCGCTGCCGCAGCACGTTCTCCTCGAGGATGACCCAGCGCAGCTTGATGTCCTGGTGCTGCTTCTCGAATTCAGGCGACAGTCGCTGCATCACGACCAAATCACCGTTGTTCACGGTCGCGACGGTCAGTGTTGTCTGGGCGGCAGCTTGAAGAGGCCACCACGCAGACGCGGCGAGGGACATCCCGACGACGATTCTTGCTGCGGCTCCGAGCACGTTCTGCACTCCGTTCCTCCCTGAACTAGCTTTTGCCGTCCGTTTTGCCTCGACAGCCTGCCCCGGCTGACTGCAACTCTGCAACTGAAACCGGA
>JAFAWC010000271.1 GCA_019242135.1 Mycobacteriaceae bacterium
GCGGCCCACGGCAATTCGCTGCGCGCGCTGGTGAAGTACCTCGACGAGATGTCCGACGATGAGGTCGTCGGCCTGAACATTCCCACCGGCATCCCGCTGCACTACGACCTCGATGAGAACCTTGCGCCGGTCGTGCACGGTGGGTCATACCTCGACCCGGAAGCGGCGGCGGCCGGAGCCGCCGCGGTGGCCAGCCAGGGCGCCACGGCAAATTCTCGGTGAACGCCGGTCGAACTCCTTCGCCTCCGCATGTGACATGTCCCAAAATGGCCGCACGCTGCTGGGGTGACGTTCACCGAATGCGTACGATTTTTGCGTGGGTGTGGCGTCCGCCGTGACCGTGGTCGTGGTAACGGCCCTGGTGGCGCTGGTGCTCGGCCTGGTGGTCGGCCGTGGGGTGATCCCGCGGCTCGCGGAGCGCAACCGGCGTCTCGTCGCCCAGCAGGCGGGGCTGACCGTTTCGCAGATGCTGCAGCGCATTGTCGCGCTGGCGCCGACCGGCGTCGCCGTCGTGGACAACCACCGCGACGTCGTTTTCATGAACGCCAGAGCACAGGAGCTGCGCCTGGTGCGTGACCGGGTACTCGACGAACGGGCGTGGACGGCCGCGCGCCGGGTTCTGGCCAGCGGCGAGGACGTCGACATCGACCTGTCGCCCGACCCGTCCGCAGCCGGCCGTTCGGGGCTGTCGGTGCGCGGGCGGGTGCGCCTTTTGGCCGAGGAGGACCGCCGCTTCGCGGTCATCTACGTCTTTGACGATTCCGAAGTCGCACGGATGGAGGCGACCCGCCGCGATTTCGTCGCCAACGTCAGCCACGAGCTCAAGACGCCGGTCGGGGCGATGGGCCTGCTGGCCGAGGCGCTGCTCGAGTCGGCCGACGACCCCGAGACGGTCCGTCGCTTCGGTGAAAAGATGCACCTGGAGTCGCAGCGATTGGCGAACATGGTGACCGAGCTGATCGAGCTGTCCCGGCTGCAGGGTGCCGAACGGCTTCCCGAGCTGGAGGCGGTGGACGTCGATACTGTTGTGGCAGAGGCGGTTTCACGCTACAAGGTAGCCGCCGACAACTCTGACATCGCGATCGCCACCGACCGTCCCGGTGGCTACAGGGTGCTCGGTGATCAGGGGCTGCTGGTCACCGCGCTGGCCAACCTGGTGTCGAACGCGATCGCGTATTCACCGCCGGGATCGCCGGTGTCGATCAGCAGGCGCCTGCGGGGCGGCAACATCGAAATCGCGGTCACCGACCGGGGCATCGGAATCGCGCGCGAGCACCAGGAGCGGGTGTTCGAGCGGTTCTTCCGGGTCGACAAGGCGCGCTCACGCGCAACCGGCGGCACCGGACTGGGGTTGGCGATCGTCAAGCACATCGCCGCCAATCACAACGGAAGGATCAGGCTGTGGAGTCAGCCGGGAACCGGGTCGACATTCACGCTGTCGATTCCGGCTTATCACGATGCCGAGAACGAACTGGACGAATGAGAGAGGGAGTAGTTAGTCGTGACCAGTGTGCTGATCGTTGAGGACGAGGAGTCCCTGGCCGATCCCCTGGCATTTTTGCTGCGCAAGGAAGGCTTTGAGGCGACTGTGGTCGCTGACGGGCCGACCGCGCTCGCCGAGTTCGAGCGGACGGGGGCCGACATCGTGTTGCTCGACCTGATGCTGCCGGGCATGAGCGGCACTGACGTGTGCAAGCAGTTGCGGGCCAAATCCAGCGTGCCGGTGATCATGGTGACCGCACGTGACAGTGAGATCGATAAGGTGGTCGGGCTGGAGTTGGGCGCCGACGATTACGTCACCAAGCCGTACTCCGCGCGCGAGTTGATCGCGCGCATCCGTGCGGTCCTGCGCCGCGGCGTGGAAGCCGAAGACAGCTTCATGCTTGACGGAGTGCTCGAGTCAGGCCCGGTACGAATGGACGTCGAGCGCCATGTCGTGTCGGTCAACGGCGAGCCGGTGACGTTGCCGCTCAAAGAGTTCGACCTGCTGGAGTACCTGATGCGCAACACG
>JAFAWC010000275.1 GCA_019242135.1 Mycobacteriaceae bacterium
ATCGGGGCGATGTCAGACGGCGGCGGTTGGCTGGCCAGCTTCGTCAACAACGCCGAACTGACGGGGGGTTCCGCGGCCGGCGTCGTTGGCGACAAACCGTCGCCAAGCGGCACCGTCGGCACCGGGAATTCCAGCACCAACGTGGGCATCACGTCAGCTAGAAACGAGGGAACCTTGGCATTCAATAACTGCGTAATGAACAAGTTCGCCCACGGAACCTGTTCGGCAATGTCCATCAAAAGCGTCACCAGGCGCGCTGGAAGCAGCTGCGGCAAGATCGGCTTGGTTAAATCGATCGTCAGCGCGGTGGCTGCCGGGGTCTTAACCGTGCCCGGCTGATTCGAAGTCTGGGTCGATTCTCGTGACGTTGTCGGCGACGACGAATCCTGGTCCCGCTGCGGGGATGTTGGCACTATGCCTCGCGACAGCGAAGAATCGGCTGGAGCGGTGGCGTTGGTGGATCCAGAGTCCAGCGGCGCTTGCTTGGCCACCTCGAGGCCAGGCAACATGACGGTGGTCCACCGTGAAGAAGTGGACGTGGTGCTCGGAGCAGGCTTCGGCAACATGAACGCCAGGATCGGGTCGTTCGGCGACGTGGTCGGCGCCGGCCAGCCCGGGAGGTTCGTCTGCAGCGGGACAGTCGGGCCGAGCCGCGCGGCGTTGCCGGCAGAGGACGAGCTGGGCCAGCGCAGTCCAGGCGAGATAGGCAGCTTGACGCCGCCAAATGTGACGGCCGTCGTCTGCAGGTCGGGGTTCGGGGAGGTGGTGCCGTTAGTGGCGGTGCCATCATCGGCGAATGCAACCGCGCCTGTACCGCTCATCAACAGCCCGCCTGCGATGACGCAGACGAGCGCTGCATAGCGCACTAACAACCGCTCCACGATATCCCTACTACAGATGTCCTTACTACACCGGACTCACGCACCCGACCGAGCCGGTGTCACGGGGCAGCTCAGCGTGGCCCTATTGTCGCACATTTGTACCGATCCGAAAGGCCGCATTCCCTGAAATTCCAGCGGTCCATCGCGACACCGGAAAGCCGGTTGATCGGCGGCCCGATAATGTGGTCCACCAAGCGCAACGCGTCGACGAGCCGACCAGGAGGCGACCGGGAATGGGCCTGTTCAGCAGCCGCAAAAGCCGAGCGACCCGGCGCGCCGAGGCGCGGGCGTTGAAACGGCGCGCCAAGCTGGACGCCAGATATGCCGCCCGTAATGAAAAGCGCCGGATCAAGTCCGCCGAGCGGTCGGCCGAGAAGGCGCTGCGCGCGCAGATCAAGGCGCGGCGGGACAGTGACAAGGCAGCTCTGAAGGTTGCCGAGACCAACCTGAAGGCCGTCGAGGAAGGCCGGCTGTTTTCCCCGACACGGATCCGCCGGACCCTCACCGTGACGCGGCTGCTCGCGCCGATCGTCGTGCCGATCGCCTATAGGGTGGCGGTCGGCGCTCGCGGCTGGCTCGACGAGCGACGGGCCGACCGGCTCGGGGTGCCGCTGGCCGAGCTCGGCAAGTTCTCCGCGCACGGCGCGCAGCTGTCGGGACGAATCTCGTCGGCCGAGCAGTCGGTGCGCGCGGTCTCTGAGAAGAACCCCAAGGACTCCGAGACCAAGCAGTTCGTCACGGCGATTACCGACCGGCTCAAGGATCTGTCCGCAGCGGTCACCGCGGCCGAGGGCATGCCGCCCGCCCGGCGTCGTACCGCGCACGCCGCGATCGCCGCGGAACTGGACGGAATCGACGCCGACCTCCTGGCCCGACTGGGCCTGCGTTGACTCCCGCGCAATTGTCATGAAGCTCGCCGCGCTGGTTGCCGGGCTGCTGGTAGCCCTGGCGCTGGCTGCGGCGCCGTCGGCGTCCGCCCACGCGGTTCGCATCGCCTGCGATCCCGCCGAGGCGGCCCGGCTTTTGGTCGGCCCCGCCCAGGTCAGCGCAACGTTCAACGAACGGTTGCAGACGGCGTTTCCGGCCATGACCGTGGTCGGTCCTGACGGCAATCTCTGGTCCACCGGCGACCCGCGGCTCGACGGTGCGGTCATCAGCGTCGCGCTGCGGCCCCTGGGTCCGGTCGGCCGGTACACCGTCAACTACCGGGTGACCTCTGCGGACGGACATCCCGTGACGGGATCGTGGTGGTTCGAACTCATCGTGCCGGGCTCGGGCACGCCCGGACCTGCGGCTGCGTCGGCCACCCGCACCGGCGGAATCGGAGTGTGGCCGTTCGCGGCGGTGGCCGCCGGGGTGCTCTTGATCGCCGCGGTATGGGCGGTGCGGCGGGCCAGACGCAGCTGAGCACCGGAGGCCGTTGGGTACCCTGCGAGAAAATTGCGAAGGAGCAGCCTTATGGCAGACCAGCAGGATCGACCGGACGAGCCGCGCGATGCCAACGCGCCGGCTGCCGATCAGCCCGCATCGAGTCCCGGGCCGCCTGCACCACCCGGGCCGAATC
>JAFAWC010000295.1 GCA_019242135.1 Mycobacteriaceae bacterium
CGCTACGGACCGAGGTTCCCCGAGAGCCGCGTGCCGGTGGGTCCGCGTGGCTAGTCGAGCGGGGCCGTCATGGGGGATCTCCTCCAGGCGGCGGGCGGGTCAGTCCGTGTAGTATTTGTTCTCGTCGGGGAACTCTTCGCCCGCGAGGATCTCGTCCTTTTGTGCCAGGAATTGATCCAGCGGCGGACGCCGCGTCAATCCGATCGCTCGCTGGCAGGCGTGGGCGAGCGTCAGGAGGGTGCTCTCGTCGTAAACGCGGCCAATCATTAGTTGCGGCTTTGGCATGAGGAATCCGTCCGTCGCTTCGAACTTCCTCGGGAACGCGATCATCGGATGCCCCGTCATATTGCCGTACCACTCCCATCGGTCATCGGCATCGCCGCCCGGAGTCTCTTCGTGACAAATATAGACATCGACGGCTTGCATCACCTTATCAAATCGCTGCATGATGATGGCCCGCAACCGATTGTGCCTCAGATAATCGACGGCCGTCAGGAAATGGCCCAGCAGAAAGTACTGAGGCCATCCCTTCACCCCCTTGGGCTCTCCTCGACGCGTGAGGTCTTCGAACGCGGCGGCCGACTCGCTGGCAACCAGCCCCACGGCGAGCTCATTTTTCGGCAGCCCGTAGTCCTTCCCCATATTGGGCTTTTCGACGGGGACGAGTTTCACGCCCAGTTCGCGCAGGACTCGGAGATCATCCCGCCGTTCATCTTCGCCCCCTTGTGCGACGTACCCCACTCGAATCGTGGAAAGCTCCCGCGACGAAGGCCAGACGTACGGCCGGTCGACGGAGGCCGTGTCGCGCGGATCGGCGCCGTGAATCGCGGCGAGAACCAGACCGCAGTCGTCGGCGCTACGGCAGATTGGCCCGATCTTGTCGAGTGACCAGCAGAGTTGCATGCAGCCAAATCGGCTGACGCGTCCGTACGTCGGTCTCAGCCCCACGGCACCGCAGACTATGGAAGGGCCGATGAGGCTTCCCGTCGTTTCGGTGCCGATGGTAAAGCCTAGGAGCCCGGCGGCGGCCGCGACTGCCGACCCGGATGACGAACCCGCGGCATCCTTGCGCGGATTCCAGGGATTCCGGGTGATGCCGCGATACCACAGAACCGAGCCGCCGGCCAGGGTATTGGTGGCCAGTTTCGCGACGAGCACCGCACCGGCATGTTCTAGTCGTTCGGCGACGGCCGCCTTCACGTCGATCACGCGGTCGCGAAATTGCCCGACGCCCCAGGTCGTGGGGTAGCCCGGATAGGACAAGATGTCCTTGATGCCCCACGGGATCCCGTGAAGCGGTCCACGATCGTTCTTCGCCCGCAGTTCCTGGTCGGCGCGCCTCGCCTGTTTCAGGGCCAGTTCGTCCATGAAGGTCACGACACATTTGAGCAACGGGTCGTAGCGCCGGAGCCGCTCCAGATACAACGTCGTCAATTCCACCGACGAGATCTGTCGATCGCGCAACAGTCTCCCGAGCTGCCGGATGGAGCTGAACGCCAGATCCTCGTCGGATTCAGGCCGGGGAAGCGGTTCGGGGCTCGGTGCCGGAGGCTCCTTGACCTCGTAGCCACGTGGATCGGGGAGTGACGCAGGGCTGGCAAGCGGAGCGAACCGGAACCCCGGAAGCATCGAGTTGTCGAGCTCGATCGGTCGGACACGTTCCAGATCCTTGCGCTCGAACTTGAAGGCATTGACGACCGCTTCCCGCTGCGGCGCGGTCAGCTCGATTCCCGCCACCCATTCGGCGTCCGCGACCATCTGCGGCGAAACAGGCCCGCCTCTCGCCGTCGCCGCCGCCAACGTCCGTTGAAAAACGGCCGTTCCTATCCCGGCCCTCGCAAGAACCGCCAGCACGGCTCGCCGACTGAGCATGCTTCAACCCCCTTGGGTTGACGATACCGTGAAAGCTCAGCGGGCCGGCCCGCCGAGGCAGCCGAAGATAGCACGAAAGCCGCCGCGACGGCCGGGTCCGCTGCGGCGCGAGGTTAGGCGGGCCATCGCGGCAGCCATCGCGGGACCGCCTCGCGATACCGGGCATACGCCTCGCCGAACAGGCGGCTCAGCGTCGGTTCCTCGTAGTAGAGCACGAAGAGGTGGTAGACGACCGCCAACAGGGCCGCGTAGCCGAGCAGAACGACGGCATCGGCCAGCAGCGCCTCGCCGACGGCGACGAGGAGCACCCCCACATACTGGGGGTTGCGGACGGAGCGGTAGAGGCCGGAGACGACGAGCCGGCGCGGCGGGTCGTAAGGGGCCGGCGTCCCGCGCCCGCGGCGGACGAAGTCGGCGAAGCACCAGAGGATGACCACCAACCCCGAGCCCAATGGCAGGAGACCGACCCAGCGGGCCGGCCCGAGTTGCAGGGTCGGCCCGACTCCGCTGGCGAGCAGGGCGAGCGGTGCGAGGGCGAGCACGGTGCCCGGCACGACCAAAGTGAAGACGAGCGTCCGCACCCACAGCATGCACGCCTCCCGCCGCCTAAAGAATCCATGTAAGCCGCGGGGGCCCGACGAGGCGGCTATCCGTGAGGTGTGACATCTCCACGACACCCACCCCGACAGGAGCCACGCGGATGTCCTCGATTCTCGGCCTCGACCTCGGCAAGTTCAAGTGCGTCGCTGCCTGTACGACACCGACACCCAGCAGGCCCGCTACTGCACCTTCACCACCAACCCCAACACCCTCCGCACCGCCCTGCGACTGCACCGGCCAGCGCTGGTCGTCTTCGAGACCTGCATCGTCGCCGGTTGGGCCGCCGACGCCTGCGGCGAGCTCGGCCTGCCCTGCCGCGTCGCCGACCCGAACAACGACGCATGGCGCTGGAGCTAGGTCAAGCGCAGGACCGACCGCGACGACGCGTTGAAGCTGGCCCGCATGGCCGCGTTGGGCGAGCTGCTGGCGCGGTGCTCGGCGATGCTCCTCAGCGGCCAGCCCTGGCGTGCCGAGCCGGCCACGACATGAGCGGGTCTCCCGTCGTACAGACAAAGGCATGAGATCTCGTCCCATCGTTCACGGAAGTCCGCCCCGCCGGGGTTCGACCCGAGGATCGGCACCCATCAGCTCGCAGCTTGGTGCGCTCGACGCGGGGGGTGATCGCCCCCCGAGGAGGACGTCCTAACGAAGGAGCGACGGGCCGCATCCGGATGAGTGAGGCCGACCCGCGAGGGCCCGCGAGGGCCGGGTCGAGACCTCGGATAGTCGAAGGAATCCGACGGCGATCCGCGGGGCGAGGGGATCAAGAGCCTTGGAGGGGGGTGGGGCCTATCGAGCCAACGCCAGCCGCAGACGGATCGCCGCCTCAGCCTTTGACGACCACACGGTTTCATAGTCGACCAAGCTCACTTGCTCCCGCCAACCTTGAGGCGGGGGTTAGGTGCAGCGGCTGGTTCGGCCTCCTGCCACACGTCGATGGAGCCCTGCCCGTCGGTCATGAACCGCCAGCCCGGCGGCAAGCAAAAGAACGGCAGGGCGAACTTGCAGTACTCGGCCATATGCTCGACGCACAGCGGCAGATAGAAGTTCGGGTCGTCGGACCACTCGTCGCCGGCGTAGATGTACCACCCGCACGTCGTCTCGGTCGGGGGGAGCCGGACCCCGTGAACCGGGACCCGGCCCAGCGTCTGGAGCGCGATGCCGACCTTCGACCCCGGCGCGGGCGGCTCGAAGCCGGCCTCGTAGGTGAGACAGATTCGCTGTCGCAGTTCGTGGAGCGACTCCGCCACGCCGCGCCTCCGGTAACCGAACCTGAACGGGGTGTCCGAATCGAAGTGGTATCGCGCGTCGATTTGCACGCCTAACCCCCCAAGAGCGCGCAGTATATCAGGTCTCTCCCCGATTTTTGATGTCGCAGCTACAGGTTATTTGTCCCGGCGCGAGGGCGAAAACGCGGGCCAGCAACCCATCGAAATCCCTCGGTGTCGCAATCCGGTACCGATGGCGCACAGGTAGGGACCCGAGGGCGGACATTCGGCTGATTCTTCTCGAAAGGTGGTCCTGCTGGCCGTACCATAAGGACGGCCCTCGGGTGGTCCAATCCCAGGGGCGCACTTCAAACTTCCACCGCTGGGCCCAGTCCGAGCGGTCCGACCCCTACCACAGTTGGGGCAACGGCTCGGCCATGCGGGTCAGTCCGGTCGGCTTCGCCTTCGACTCGCTCGACGAGGTG
>JAFAWC010000191.1 GCA_019242135.1 Mycobacteriaceae bacterium
CTCATCGAGCGCGACCCGGCCTTCCAGCCGTGCCAGGTTCGCCCCCAGGCAGTAATGCACGCCTTTACCGAAGGTGAGGTGAGAGATGTTGTCGCGGCGGATGTTAAACGTATCAGGGTCTGTGTATCGCCGCGGATCGCGGTTTGCCGCGCCGAACAGGAGCAGCATGGCGCTGCCGGCAGGCACCGTGGTGTCGTAGCAGTCGAAATCACGCATCACGTAACGCGCGACGTGCGGGCCGGTCGGTTCGAATCGCAGGGTTTCGTCAACCGTGCGCGTGAGCAGCGACCGGTCTTGCAAGACCTCTCGGCGTTGTGCGGGGTGCTCGGCGAGCACCTTCGCCAGCCAGCCGATGAGCCTGCCCGTCGTCTCATTGCCCGCGCCGGCGACGACTTGGGTGTAGTGCAGCACCTCCTTGCGCGTAAGCTTTCTCGTCACGCCGGTCTCGTCTTCGAACTCGACGTTGAGCAGTGCCGTCATCAGGTCGTCGGAGGGGTTCTTGGCGCGCCAGTCGATGTAGTCGGCGTAGATGCGCCCGTCGGCGATCTTGTCGGGATTGGCCACCTTCATCGGTGTGCCCGGTCTCGTGCGCAGGTTGGCGTCGTTGGCGTCTCGGACGCTGATCTGGTCGTCCTCCGGGATGCCCAGCAGCATGCCGATGACGCGCATCGGCATCATCGAAGCGAGCTCGGCGATGATGTCGAAACTGCGTGAGCCGACCAGCGGGTCCAGGCAACGGATGCAGTATCGCCTGATCTGGTCTTCGATTTCAGCCATCCGGCGCGGAGTGAACACCCGCGACATCACGCCACGCAGCATCGTGTGCATCGGCGGGTCCTGAAACATCAGCACGCCGGGCGGCATATCGAAATCCGACTTCACCAGTTCCAGGATGTCGCTGCGGATGTTGGAGAACGTCTCCCAGTCCGCGAGCGCCTTCTCTACGTCGGCGTGACGCGAGAGTGCCCAAAAGTCGTAGCGCTCGTTGTAGTAGATCGGCGCCTCGTCGCGTAGCCGGGTGAAGGTTGGATACGGATCGGCGGTGATTTCGACGTCGTAGGGGTCGTAGTAAACGGGATCGGCTGCGATTGTCATGTCCGGCTGGTCCTCAAGGAGCGCTTGTCTGCCGCCGGTCCGGTCGGACGGAAAGCGACATCAAGCCCGTTTCCGCTAATAATTTTGTTTTTCTTTTTGTTTTCCGAGCAACCCATCGATCCTCGCTTCGCTGCGTCCGGCTGAAGGATGAGTAACCATGTTACTCTGAGTACAGTAACCTTGTTACTCACCGACGGCAAGGGCGAACTCCGATGGCTAGTGCTGAAGTCGTAGACGGCGACGCGGCGCGCCGCCCAGACCGCATTCTCGACATCGTCGCGAACATCCTCGAAACCGAGGGCTACGACGCGGTGCAGCTGCGCGAGGTCGCCCGGCGCTCGCGAACATCGTTGGCCACGATCTACAAGCGCTATCCGACTCGGGATGAGTTAATCGTGGCGGCACTTCAGCAGTGGATGGAGGAGAACCGGTACGCGGGGTCGGCAACCGAGACCCGCGGCCCGGACGAATCGGTCTACGCCAACCTCATGCGTGTGCTGCAGACGATTCTCACGCCGTGGGAGCGCCACCCGGACATGCTCAAGGCCTATTACCGCGCGCGATCGGGACCCCACGGCGAACGGTTGCTTCGCCGGGGCCTCGACGCAGTCGTACCTCCTGCGATGAAGGTGCTCGGCGGCGTCGACGCGGCGTTCGTCACCGACCTGGACGCCATCCTGTCCAACCTGGTGTACGGCCTACTGGCGCGTTTCGCCGCCGACCAGATCGACATGGCGGAGATCTTGCCGACCCTGGAGCGCGCGGTGTTCTGGTTGACAGCGGGCTACGAAGGCCGTGCGGGCAGCTGACGGCGGTGCCTACAGGATCTCCTGGATGCCGTTCTTCAGCTCCTCGGCTTGGGTACCGAAGACCGCCTGGACACTGCTACCGACCTCGACAACGCCCGCGGCGCCAAGACTGCGCAGCTGCGCCTGATCGACCTTGCTGTTGTCGGCGACCTCCATCCGCAGCCGGGTGATGCACGCATCGACGCGGACGAGATTCTGCCGGCCGCCGAACGCCGCGATGAGTTGCTCGGCCTTGCTGTCAGCCGCCGGGCCATCGCCGAGGTTCGCTTCCTGTTCCGCCTCGAATTCGGTTTCCGGCTCGCGGCCCGGGGTTCTCATGTTCCATCTCGTGATCGCGAACCGGAACAACACGTAGTACACGACGGAGAACACAACGCCCATGCCGATCAGGTATGGAATGTTCTTCGCGGCCGGCGCCGTGCCATAGAGCAGAAGGTCAACCAGCCCCGCGGAGAACGAGAACCCCAGGTGGATGTCGAGCAGGTACGCGATGGCCAGGGATAGTCCCGTCAGCAGCGCATGGATCACGTACAACGGGAACGCCACGAACATGAATGCGAACTCGAGCGGCTCGGTCACGCCGGTGAAAAAAGCGGTGAGCGCTGCCGCCGACAGAATGCCGACAGCGACCTTGCGTTGACGCTTGTTCGCCACATGGATCATGGCCAACGCGGCGGCGGGCAGGCCGAACATCAGAATCGGATAAAACCCCGACGTGAGGATTCCCGCGGTCGGGTCCCCTTTGGCGAATCGCGTGAGCTCTCCGGTGACCACCGTCCCGTCGTGGGCCGGATAGCTGCCGTAGATGAACCAGACGTACGAGTTCACGATGTGATGAAGACCCAGTGGAATCAGCATGCGATTGGTGAACCCGTAGATAAAAGCGCCGAGAGCTCCGGAGCCGCCGATGAAAGCCCCCAGGTCGGTCAGCCCAGTGCTGAACACGGGATAGAAGTAGCTCATCGGGAAGGCGATCAGCAGGCACGCCAGCGACACCACGATCGGGACGAAGCGCCGCCCGCCGAAAAACCCGAGGTAAGACGGCAATTTGATGGTGTGGTACCGGTCGAACAGCGCTGCGCTGAGGAGGCCGACCACAATTCCGCTGAACACGCTGTAGTTGATCTGGGCCTGCCCCCCGGCCTTGTCCACCTGGCCGGCCAGGACGATAGGCGACATCGTCTTGAATACCGCCTGCATGACCAGGTAGCCGACCACGGCGGCCAGCGCCGTCGACCCGTCCGCCTTGCGAGCGAATCCAATGGCGACGCCGACCGCGAAAAGCAGAGGGAGGTTGGTGAACAGGGCGCCCCCGGCGGCGCTCATTGCCTGGAAAAACGGCCCGATGACCGGCGCGTGGATCCTGCCCAGAAGGTCGTCCTGACCAAGTCGAAGCAGAATGCCCGCCGCAGGAAGCACGGCGATCGGCAACATCAGGCTCTTGCCCAACCGCTGCAACTGCGCGAAGCCGGGAATGCGCAGACGCGACTTTCCCGTTGCGCCTTGTTGTTTCACCGTGTCGTTCATCGCCCGAACCCTCCCGTGGCACGGCCGTCCTGCCGCGTGTCATGCCGCGCTAAAGCTGAGCGGAAGCTTAAACCAATCGGTGGGAACCTATTCTTGGTAGATGAGCAGAACGCAGGTCCGTGCTCCCGTCGGGGGTCGCGCCGTCTTGCTGCACGACGTCCCGGATCCGGTTTTCTCGCAGGGCATGGTCGGATACGGCGCCGCAATCGACCCACCGCGCACGGTCCTCGAGGCGGTGGCTCCGGTTGGGGGCACAATCTTAAAGCTGCTCCCGCACGCATTCGTCGTCGTGACCCCCGAGCGCGTGGGCATCCTGGTGCACCTCGGTCTCGATACCGTTGCGCTGAACGGCGACGGGTTCACCGCACACGTCAAAGAAGGTGACACCGTCGTCGTGGGCCAAGCCGTCATCACCTTCGACGCCGGGTCAGTCGAGGCTGCCGGTCTCAACCCCGTTGTGCCCGTGGTGGTCATGGACGAACGGGAACCCGCGAACGTCACTCTCGGTTCTGCGGTAACGACGGGTGCGAATATCGCCGGGCGCGACATCCTTTTCACTCTTAGCCATTAGAACCCCGGTGAGGGAGGCAGCGGTTTTGGAGATACCGTGCTGATCACCGCCGACACCCTGCTCACCGGCCGGGAACTGTTGCGGCCGGCCTGGTTCGAGATCGAGGCCGGCACGGTGCGCGGGCTCGGATCGGGTACCGCGCCTCGGCGCGCCGATCGCAACCTCGGTGCGGTGACCGTGGTCCCGGGTTTTGTCGACACCCACGTGCACGGTGGGGGCGGGGCGAATTTCTCGTCGGGATCTTGCTCCGGCGCCTCGCAGGCCGCCGCTGCTGTCGCAGCGGGATTGCACCTTCGGCACGGCACCACCACCATCGTTGCGTCGCTCGTCGCAGCCGGCCCCGACGATTTGACACGGCAGGTGCGCGAGTTGGCCGACGACGTCGGGCGCGGCGTTATCGCCGGTATCCATTTGGAAGGACCGTGGCTTGCTGCCGAGCGTTGCGGCGCCCAGCAGCCGTCGGTGTTGCGCGACCCCGACCGCGACGAACTCGACCGTCTGCTCGCCACCGGCGCGGGGACGCTCAAGATGATCACGCTGGCGCCGGAGCGCCGAGGCGCT
>JAFAWC010000433.1 GCA_019242135.1 Mycobacteriaceae bacterium
GGCCGTCTGAAATACCAAGTGATCGCGGTGGCGGCGGCCGACAACCCGGTGGCCGGTGAGGCTGTCACATCTGCGGGGCGTGCGCTTGGTCATTGTCGCCCGCGGCGCGCCAGCCGGCGGTCTCAGAGCTGCTCAGCTTCATCACCACTCCGCGGTGCACCCAGGCGATGATCCGAGGCAGCGGTGTCGGTGTGACCCGGTTCCGGCCCAAGGTGCACGTTACGTTGTGGAGTTGAGCGGCTTTCGGCCGATGCGTACAAGCGCGCAACCGTCGGTGCACCGAGGCCGTGAAAAACGATGGCGCCCAGTACAACAAGAACCATCGTGCCCAACGTCGTGTCGGCGGCTTCGCCCTCCAGGGCGTTGTAGGCCAGCAGGCCGAACACGATCGACGGTGTTCCGCGCGGCGCCAAACAGCCCAGCGTCAACCGGTCCCACCACCGCAGTCGAGAACCAACGGTAGCCACAAAGATCGGGACAACGCGAACGACGGTCAGGGCTAAAGCAGCGAAAACCACTGTGCGCCAAGTTATGCCGTACTTCAGCGCCACGACAGTCGCGCACCCGAAGGCAAACCACATGACAGCAGCGAGCACAAATCCGATGTCGTCGGCCGAGGACATCTCTCGATGGAATGTTTCCGTCCGGCGAACAGCGTTCATCGCAATCCCGCACACGAACGCCGCCACGAACCCGTTTCCGCCGATCCCGATGCTGATGCCGTAAACCAAGATCGGCGCGACAACGATGAGCAGCCGCTTGGACTGCGCGGTCATCAGATCGCGCTGCTCGGCCGCGTTGGTCAGCATCGCCAGCGCACCGCCGACCGCGACACCCACCGCGAGGGCCTTGATCACCGGCGGGATCGCCATGCTCAACTGCTCGAGCGGCGTTTGCCTGTGCTGCTCTCCGGCGGCCACCGCGAGGAAGCAGACGAACACCGGTGAAATGATCCCGTCGTTGTATCCCGCTTCGACCATGAGCAGATTGCGGATGCGTTCGGGGAGTCGCTTGTCGCGCAGGATCCCGGGCACCGACGAGAAGTCCGTGGAGACGACCACGCATGCCATCACCGCCAGCACGGCCCACGACAGGTGCGGTAATAGCCAGCGGCCGAGCAGCACCGCAAGACCCAGACTCAGGGGTAGGGCGATGAACAGCAGCCGGGCGGACGTGCGCGGATCCCGCCCGAAGAAGCCGCCCCGGACCTCGGTGGCGTCGAGGAACAACAGCACCGCGAGGATGACTTGCACGACCCGCTGGGCTACCTCGGTGTTCAGCGTGAGCGTCAACGACGACATCATCGTGATGCCCATCGCGATGCCCGCGACCACGAGGATGATCGGAGCGGTGAGGTGCCACCGCTGAAGTCTTTTCGTGAAAAGGGACCAGCCCGCGACAACTAACGCGATCGCTATCAGCGACTGAGTCACACCCCCCGATCCTTCCAGGACGTTGCGGCGGGCGCGGAGCGATGACTGAAATATCAGGTCGATACCGCGATGGGACCCTCGAGCGGTGCCTTGGCCCCATCACAGGGGTCTCAGAGACTACGATCGACGGCCAACATATCAAGTAGTTCACACATGACGATGCACGTCGCGAACGGAGGACATCTGTGCTCGACGGAGAGAAGATTCTGATCACCGGTGCGACCGGCAAGGTCGCCTTTCCGATCGCGCGAGCGCTGGCAGCGCAGAACGAAGTCTGGGGCGCCGCCCGGATGACCGACCCGGCCGGCCGCGAGAAGCTGATCGCCGCCGGTGTCACACCGGTGTCCGTGGACATCGGTGCGGGCGACTTCTCGGACCTACCGCAAGATTTCAGCTATGTCTTTCACGCAGCGGTCGACGTCGGCACCGGCGACTGGGCTCGCTGCGTCGAGACGAACGCACAGAAGTCCGGCGATTTGCTCTACCACTGCCGCGCAGCCAAGGGATTCGTCTTCTGCTCGACCGGTTCCGTCTACGCATATCAAGGTCGGCGTCCACTGACCGAGAAAGATCCACCGGGGATTCCGCTGCTGGCAAACTACTCTTTCGCAAAGATTGCGGCCGAGGCGGTGTGCACCTGGGTCGCCAACCGCTACCGGATCCCGCTCACCATCATCCGGATCTGCTCCACCTACGGGCCGGAAGGCGGCGCGCCGGCCGATCGCCTGGAAACGCTGTTGGCGCGCAAGCCGATTCGGCTGCACCCCGACAAGCCAAACAATTACAACCCGATCTACGAAGACGACTACGTCGAGCTCGGCATCCGCGCCATGGAGGTCGCCGCGACTCCGCCGGTCGTCGTGAACTGGGCCGGCAGCGAGACCGTCAGCATCGAGGAGTACTGCGCATACATGGGCGAACTCGTCGGTGTCGAGCCCGTGTTCACCTACACACCCGACGCACACACGCCGCTGTGGCCCGACGTCACCCGCATGCACGAGATCCTCGGACGGACGAAAGTGCCCTGGCGCGAGGGCTTTCGCCGCATGATCGCCGCACGCCACCCAGAGATCGCGCTCCCGGAGGAAGTGAAATGACCCTGCCAGGGACCCCGTCCGACCAAGTCGACGGCGTGCTGGCCGTGGGCCGTGGCGAGATCGGCACACTGTTCGTATCCATGGCGCGACGTCACCCCGACGGCCGC
>JAFAWC010000525.1 GCA_019242135.1 Mycobacteriaceae bacterium
CTCGAGGTGGCCGCCGAGGCGGTGGCCGACGGTGCGCCGGTCACCGTCGCCGCCATCGAGCAGTCGATGGACAAGGCCGCCGTTCGCTACGACCGCCAGGGCGATCAGCACTACGACGTGATCAGCGCCTTCATCAAGTCGATTCGCGGGTCCGACGTGGACGCCGCGCTGCACTATCTCGCGCGCATGCTCGTCGCGGGTGAGGATCCGCGGTTCGTCGCCCGGCGGCTGATGATTCTGGCCAGTGAGGACATCGGCATGGCCGATCCCAGCGCGCTGCCGACCGCGGTCGCGGCCGCGCAGACCGTCCAGCTGATCGGGATGCCGGAGGCGCAGCTGACCCTGGCGCACGCGACCATCCACCTGGCCACCGCCCCGAAGTCCAATGCGGTGGTGGCGGCCATCTCCGCTGCGATGGACGACATCAAGGCCGGCAAGGCCGGCCTGGTACCGCCGCAGCTGCGCGACGGGCACTACTTCGGTGCCGCCGCGCTGGGCAACGCGATCGGCTACAGATACTCCCACGACGACCCGGGCGGGGTTGTGCCGCAACAGTATCCGCCGGACGAGCTGGTGGGGGTGGACTACTACCGGCCCACCGAGCACGGCGCCGAACGCGAAATCCGAGCACGCGTCGACCGACTCAGAGCCATCATCCGCAAGAAGGGCTGAGCGAGCGCTGCGCGCTTGGACGCGGCCGACGATGCGGTCAGTGGCTACCAGCGGCGAGTGAGGCGCGAGTGCGGCCGCCGCTCGAGGTCTCAGGCCAGTTCCGGCACCCGCAGATGCGCCAGGGCCAGCTCGAACTCACCGACGTCGAGCTGATCGGCGCCCAGCTCCCGAAGGCGCGCTGCCCGCAGCGACCGGGCCTGTTCACGGCTGCGGTCCATGGCCTCGGTGCTGTCGAAGACGACCGAGGACACCGAACGCCCCGACGAGCGGTCGATCAACAAGCTCGCGCTGCAGAACCCCTCGAGCTCCTCCAGCGCAGGCAGCACCGAATCGCGGTAGAGCTCGACAGATCGGTGCAGGTGGCCGTTGGGCGCCTTGAACCAGGTCGCCCGCACGCAGGCACCGTCGGCGGACCGGTGGTCGCGATGCATCACCGCGATCTCCCACACGGCCACCGTTGCGCTGCCCCGGAAGCTTTCCGCGGCGCGATCGCGAATCGGGGCGACCGCAGCGTCACTGGCCCGCATCGCCTCTTCGGTCTCCCAGGCGGTGGTGGCGATGCACCGACCCGACTCGCGGTCTACCAGCAGCGATATCCCGACACACCCGTCCATGGCCTCGAGCGCAGGCATGACCTCGTCGCAGACGAATGCGATTCCGGCATCCACGGACTGCGGCTGCGCCTCAATAGTGGTAGAGCGTGCGTACACCGTCTACTCCCTCGTTCGGGGCAGCGCCCCGGCGGCGCCACCGGCTGGTGACCAGGTTCCTCCTCTGGCCCGCGGCTGGCAATCATTCGGCTCGTACCCTGGAGTCGTGGACTCCGATGTGCTCGACATCGACACCTCCCGGCGGCGCATCGTCGATCTCACCGACGACGTGCGGTCGTTCTGCGCGTCGCGCGGCGACGGGCTGTGCAACGTCTTCGTGCCGCACGCCACCGCCGGACTCGCCGTCATCGAAACGGGCGCCGGCAGCGACGATGACCTGGTCGACACGCTGGAGCGGTTGCTGCCGCGCGATGACCGTTACCGGCACGCGCACGGCTCGCCGGGCCACGGCGCCGACCATGTGCTGCCCGCGCTGATCGCGCCGTCGGTGACGTTGCCCGTCGAAGCGGGTAACCCGCTGCTTGGGACCTGGCAAAGTGTCGTGCTGGTCGACCTCAACCAGGACAATGCCCGTCGGTCGGTGCGGCTGAGCTTCCTCGGCGCTTGATCGGCTGGCTAACGACAGCGTGCAGACCGGTAATGTAGTCGGGTCGAAAGGCCGAAGAAATATTTGTTGCGAGAAAAGACAACGACAGCGGTGCAAACACACGAAATCAGGAAGCGGTTCATCGACCACTTCGTGACGGCGGGTCATACCGAGGTGCCCAGCGCCTCGGTGATCCTCGACGATCCCAACCTGCTGTTCGTGAACGCCGGCATGGTCCAGTTCGTGCCGTACTTTCTGGGCCAGCGGACACCGCCGTATGCCACGGCGACCAGCATCCAGAAATGCATCCGCACCCCCGACATCGACGAGGTGGGCGTCACCACCCGGCACAACACCTTCTTTCAGATGGCAGGCAACTTTTCGTTCGGCGACTACTTCAAACGCGGCGCCATCGAACTGGCGTGGACGCTGCTGACTAATCCGGTGGCCGACGGCGGCTACGGATTGGATCCTGAAAGGCTCTGGGCGACCGTGTATCTGGACGACGACGAGGCCGCCGAGCTGTGGCAGGAGGTAGCCGGCCTGCCAGCGGCGCGCATTCAGCGCCGCGGAATGGCCGACAACTACTGGTCGATGGGCATCCCCGGTCCGTGCGGACCCTCATCGGAGATCTACTACGACCGCGGCCCCGAGTACGGTCCCGAGGGGGGACCGGCCGCCAGCGAGGATCGCTATATCGAAATCTGGAATCTCGTCTTCATGGAGAACCTTCGTGGTGAGGGTACGTCGAAGACCGATTTCGAAGTCCTCGGACCGTTGCCGCGCAAGAACATCGACACCGGCATGGGCGTCGAGCGGATGGCATGCGTGCTGCAGGATGTCGACAATGTCTACGAGACAGACCTGCTACGCCCGGTGATCGATGCGGTAGCCGACATTGCGGCACGCGGATACGGCGCCGGAAACCACGAGGACGACGTGCGCTACCGGATCATCGCCGACCACAGCCGCACGGCGGCGATTCTGATCGGCGACGGTGTCAGCCCCGGCAACGACGGGCGGGGATATGTGTTGCGCCGGTTGTTGCGCCGCATCGTGCGGGCGGCGAAGCTGCTGGGCATCGAGACGCCGATCGTGGGTGAGCTGATGGTCACCGTGCGCGACGCGATGGGACCGTCCTACCCGGAACTGGTCACCGACTTCCCCCGGATCACGCGGATCGCGCAGGCCGAGGAGGCCGCGTTCAACCGCACGCTGTCGGCGGGGTCGCGGCTGTTCGAGGAGGCGGCCCGGGCGACCAAGTCGGCCGGCACAACGGTGCTGAGCGGGTCGGATGCGTTCACACTGCACGACACATACGGATTCCCCATCGACCTCACGCTGGAGATGGCCATCGAGGCGGGGTTGACCGTCGACGAGGCCGGTTTCCGCACACTCATGGGCGAGCAGCGCGAGCGCGCGAAGGCCGACGCCGCGGCGCGCAAGCACGCCCATGCTGACTTGTCCGCCTATCGGGAGCTGGTGGACGCCGGTCCGACCGAGTTCACCGGCTTTCAAGAATTGACCACGGAGGCAAAGGTTCTCGGAATCTTCGTCGACGGCAAGCGGGTGCCGGTGGTCGCGCACAGTCCGGAAACCCAGGCTGCCGGACGGATCGAGTTGGTCCTCGACCGCACCCCGCTGTACGCCGAATCCGGCGGTCAGATCGCCGACGAGGGCACCATCAGCGGCACGGGAGCGGGTGCGACCGCGAAGGCCGCCGTCACCGACGTGCAGAAGATCGCGAAAACGCTGTGGACGCACCGGGTCAACGTGGAATCGGGCGAGTTCGTCGAAGGTGACACCGTGGTCGCCGCCGTCGATCCGCGCTGGCGCCACGGCGCCACCCAGGGCCACTCGGGAACCCATCTCGTTCACGCTGCCCTGCGACAGGTGTTGGGCCCCAACGCCGTTCAAGCGGGCTCGCTGAACCGCCCGGGTTACCTGCGGTTTGACTTCAACTGGCAGGGGGGGCTTTCGGAAGATCAACGCACCCAGATCGAGGAAGTCACCAACGAAGCCGTCGAGGCAGATTTCGAGGTGAACACGTTCACCACCGAGCTGGACAAGGCCAAGGCGATGGGCGCGATGGCGCTATTCGGCGAGAGCTATCCCGACCTGGTCCGCGTGGTCGAGATCGGCGGTCCGTTTTCGCTGGAGTTGTGCGGCGGCACGCACGTGCACAATTCGGCCCAGGTCGGTCCGGTCACCATCCTCGGCGAATCGTCGATCGCGTCGGGGGTGCGCCGCGTCGAGGCCTACGTCGGGCTGGATGCCTTCCGGCATCTGGCCAAGGAGCGTGCGCTGCTGGCGGGGTTGGCGGCGTCGCTGAGAGTGCCGTCCGACGAGGTGCCGGCGCGGGTCGCCGCGCTGGTCGAGCGGCTCAAGGTCGCGGAGAAGGACCTGGAAAGAATGCGGCAGGCCTCGGCGCGGGCGACCGCCGCCAATGCGACTGCCGGCGCCGAACAACTCGGTAGGGTCCGGGTCGTGGCCCAGCGAATGTCGGGTGAGACAGCCGGTGAGCTGAGAAACCTGGTCGGCGACATCCGCGGTCGGCTGGGCAGCGAACCGGCGGTGGTGGCGCTGATCGCGGAGGGCGACAACGGCGCGGTTCCATACGTGGTCGCCGCCAACCCCGCCGCGGTCGATCTCGGTCTGCGCGCCGACGAGCTGGTCAGGGAGGTCAACGCGGCGGTCGACGGCCGAGGCGGCGGCAAAGCGGAGTTGGCGCAGGGATCGGGCAAAAACCCTGCCGGAATCGACACCGCGCTTGCCGCGCTACGAGCACAGATCGCGCGGAGTTAGCTGCGTGACTGGCGGCGACGACCGCATGCCGGACAGGCCGGGCGGCGACGACCCCGGTCGGGGCCGGCGGCTGGGCATCGACGTCGGCAGCGTGCGTGTCGGGGTGGCCGCCAGCGATCCGGACGGCATCCTGGCCACGCCGGTGGAGACGGTGCGGCGCGACCGGTCCGGAGCGCATCTTCGCCGACTCGTCGCGCTGATCGCAGACCTCGACGTCGTCGAGGTGGTCGTCGGTCTGCCGCGAACGCTGGCCGACCGGGCCGGGCCGGCCGCCGCCGACGCGGTGGCGCTC
>JAFAWC010000056.1 GCA_019242135.1 Mycobacteriaceae bacterium
CGACGGTGGCGAACAAAAGCGGCCGACCCATCACGATGATAAGCAGGCCCAGACCCGCCGAAAGGGCGACAGCGGTCATGGTGGCGCTGTCACTGATGCCGAAGATGCTGCCGAACAACACATTGACGTTGGCGGTGCTGTTGGCCCCGCTGCCGTTGGTGAGGTAATACGTCAAAAACAGCACACCCAGCCCGAGCATCCACGAGAAGAACGACCCGATCGCCACATCGTCGACAATGCGGGTACTGCCGGCGCCCAGCGCAAGACCGGCGGCGATAGGGACGCTGAACAACCCGGCGCGAAGATCCACCCCCGCCGCGAGTGCACCCATGGCGCCGGTGTAAGCGACGTGTCCGAGCGCGTCGCCGGCGAACACCTGGCCGCGCAGCACCATGAAGTAGCCGGCCAGCCCGCAGAGCGCGGCGGTCGCGCCGCCGGCCAGCAGCGCATGAATGATGAAGGCGTGGTGGAACATATCGCCCAACCCGGTTCCTGTCATGTCGGAGCCGGGACAGCAGGAGCGGGCGATCTGCTGACGCGTTGATGGCCGCGGTCACGGACGGCGCGGTAGCCGGAGGCCAGCACGTACGTGGCGTAGGCGAAGCTGGAGACCCAAAACCCGATCGGATAAGGGGTAAAGAACGCGAAGCCCATCCCGATCCAGGTCACGGCGAGCGCGATCAGCGCCGACAGCGCGATGCCGAGCGCGGGGCGGGCGGTGAGCCGCTGAGCGGTGGCGGGCGGGCACACCAGCAACGCGAACACCAACAGGCTGCCGGTGACTTGGCTAGCGCCGGCGGCGGCCACCCCGAGGACCAGCAGGAAGACAACGGCAACGAGCCGCGTCGGGATTCCTTGTGCGCCCGCCGTGTCGGGGTCGATCGACGTCCACAGCAGCGGCCGCCCCACAGCCGCCAGCGCTGCCAAACACAGGACTGCGGCCACGACCAGCGCTAGCACCTGAGAGCCGCTGACCCCGGCGATCGTTCCAAACAACAGGTTGGTCAGCCCGGACAAAAACCCGTGATACAGGCTGACGAACAGCAGGCCGGTGGCCAGCGCGACGGCTTGGACGGTGCCGATGATCGCGGACTGTTCGCCGGATTCGCCGCCGCCACCGGCGGCCGTGCCCGGCGCCCACCATGCGATCGCGGCCGCCGCCGCGACGCAGGCGACGAAGTAGCCATACCCGGTGGCGACGCCGAGCCAGGCCGCCGCCGCGGCGCCCGGGAACCCAACGACGGCCAGCGTGTGCCCGGCGAAGCTTTCCCGGCGCAGCACCATGAACCAACCGACGACACCGGCGAGCACCGCGACGATAGCTCCGGCGCGAACTGCGTTGACCATGAACTGGTAGGCCAGCACCTGCTGTACATCGGTGATCACGTTCAAGCTCGGGGTGGGATTCATTACTGGTCTCTGGGATGGTGTCCTGACGGCGCGTCGGGTTCAACCACGAACAGCCGACCGGAATGGTCGTGCAGCACCTCGACCGGAATGCCGTACAACGAAGTGAGCTGATCGGAGGCAATGACCTCCTCGGGAGTGCCGCTCACCGCCGTGCCCGCGCCGACATAGATGACCCGGTCCAGGTAGGGCAGGATCGGGTTCACGTCGTGGGCGACCATCATCACCGTGACCCACTGGCTTCGGCAGATGTCACGCACCAGCGCGCTGATCGACGATTGGCTTGCCACGTCAAGGCTTTCCAGCGCTTCATCGAGCAGCAGCAACTCCGGTCGGCGTGCCAGCGCCTGGGCGATCAGCAGCCGCTGCTGCTCACCACCGGAGCAACGCCCGATCGGGCGGTGAGCGTAGTCGCCGCCACCCACCAGGCCGATCACCTCGAGCAGGCGCTGGCGCCGATTCCGGTACCGTCGCGGCGCCACCAGCTGGCTCAACCCCGGAATCGGGGTTCCCCACCGGGCGCCATCGAGCCCTAGGGCCACCACGTCGACCCCGCGGATAGGCAGATTGGCGCCGAACGAGCGGCGCTGCGGCACATAGCCAATGCGTTTGTTACTGCGGCCCGCCCGCGCACCGAGCACCTCCACGGTCCCGGCGGAGGGGATGAGGCCCATCAGCACTTTCAGCAGCGTCGACTTACCCGAACCGTTGGGCCCCATCACCGCTACAAACTCGCCAGCACCGACATTGAGCGAGACGCCCGACCACACCGTGCGTCCAC
>JAFAWC010000127.1 GCA_019242135.1 Mycobacteriaceae bacterium
CGCAGCGATTTCTGCACCAGGGCTGCTCCGGGCCACCGCTGCACGACCCTAGTGCAGAAGTCGGCGCATGCTGAACCCTCCCGGGCCGCCCAGCCGCATCCGACCGCACCCCGAAAGTGATCCAGATCACATGACGGCCGTCAACCACCAGTCCCTCACACCCGCGAAGACGCCCCTGGTTAAAACCTGGGACCTACGGTACCGTTACTGGACATTAAGCCCGTCGATGTAAACCTCGAAGTGGAGGATCCGAATGGCTCGTACCCGCCTGGTGAAGCGGTGGAAGCGCAACATGGAGGTCAGCGACGACCACGAGTACGTAGACACGCTGGCCACCCTCTCCGAGGGCTCGGTGCGCCGAAACTTTAATCCGTACACCGACATCAATTGGGACTCGCCCGAGTTCGATGTCATCGACAACGACCTGCGCTGGGTGCTGCCGACGACAGATCCGCTCGGCCGCCATCCGTGGTACAAGGCGCAACCGCTCGACAAGCAGATCGCGATCGGGATGTGGCGCCAGGCCAACGTCGCCAAGGTCGGGCTGCACTTCGAGAGCATCCTGATCCGCGGGTTGATGCAATACACGTTCTGGGTGCCCAACGGGTCACCGGAATACCGCTACTGCCTGCACGAGTCGGTCGAAGAGTGCAACCACACGATGATGTTCCAGGAGATGGTGAACCGCATCGGCGTGGACGTGCCGGGCATGCCGCGATTGCTGCGCTGGGTGTCTCCGCTCATTCCGCTGGCGGCCGGCCCGCTGCCGATCGTCTTCTTCTTCGGCGTGCTTGCCGGTGAGGAGCCGATCGATCACACGCAGAAAAACGTGCTGCGGGAGGGAAAGTCACTGCATCCGATCATGGAGAAGGTGATGGCCATCCACGTCGCCGAGGAGGCGCGGCACATCTCGTTCGCCCACGAGTACTTGCGCAAGCGGGTGCCGAACATGCGGCCGCGCCGCCGGTTTTGGTTGTCGCTGCACGTGCCGATCATCATGCGGGTGCTCTGCTCGGCTATCGTCGTGCCGCCGCGCAGCTTCTTCACCGAGTTCGACATCCCCAAGTCGGTCCGCAAGGAACTGTTCTTCGACGCGCCGGACGCTCGGCAGACGTTGCGCGACATGTTCGGCGACGTACGGATGCTGTGCCACGACACCGGATTGATGAATCCGCTGGCGCGGCTGGTCTGGCGCATCTGCAAGATCGACGGCCGTCCGTCGCGGTACCGCAGCGAGCCGGCCCGAGCGCATTTGCCGACCCCGATCACGGCCGCCTGAGAAATCATGCGGACCCGAGGAGCAAGATAAGCGTGCGGACCCGAGGAGCAAGATAAGCATGCGGACCCGAGGAGCAAGATAAGCATTCGGACGCGAGGAGCGATATAGCCGATGCCGCACGTCATCACCCAGTCGTGTTGCAGCGACGGGTCCTGTGTCTACGCGTGCCCGGTGAACTGCATTCATCCCTCACCGGACGAGCCGGGGTTCGCGACCGCCGAAATGCTGCACATCGACCCGGTCGCCTGCGTCGATTGCGGGGCCTGCGTGTCGGCCTGCCCAGTGGGTGCCATCGCGCCCGAGAGCAAGTTGACCTCTCAGCAGCTGCCGTTCATCGAAATCAACGCGTCTTTCTACCCGCACCGCCCGGCCGGCGAAAAGCTGCCCCCGACATCGAAATTGGCGCCGGTGATTGAGGCACCGATGATTCGGCATCGCCGCAGCGGACCGCTGCGTGTCGCCGTGGTGGGCTCGGGTCCGGCCGCGATGTATGCCGCCGACGAGTTGCTCAGCCAGCGCGAAGTGCGCGTCAACGTGTTCGAGCGGCTGCCCACGCCCTACGGTTTGGTGCGCGCCGGGGTCGCGCCTGACCACCAGACCACCAAGCGCGTGACGCGGCTGTTCGACCGGATGACTCGCCACCGCGGGTTGGGGTTTTACCTTAATGTCGAAGTCGGCCGGCACATCTCGCACGATGAGCTCCTGCAGCACCACCACGCGGTGATCTATGCCGTCGGCGCGTCGTCGGACCGCCGTCTCGACATCGACGGCTTCGGCATGGCCGGCACCGCCACCGCCACCGAGCTTGTCGCCTGGATCAACACGCACCCCGACTACACCGATTTCGCGGTGCCGTTGGATCACGAGCGAGCAGTCATCGTCGGCAACGGCAACGTTGCGTTGGATGTTGCCCGCATCCTCACCGCCGATCCAGAAAAGTTGGCCCGCACCGACATCTCCGCAACTGCGCTGGCCGCGCTGCGCGATAGCAAGGTGCGAGAGGTTGTCATCGCCGCCCGCCGTGGCCCTGCGCAGTCCGCGTTCACGCTGCCCGAGCTGCTCGGCCTGACGGCCGCTTCGCGGGTCGTGCTCAGTGCCGATGACCACGCGCTGGTCCGCGCCGAGCTCGCCACCTGCACCGACGCGCGCACGCGGCACAAACTCGAACTGCTTGCCTCCCTCGAAACCCACGATGACCGCGACCTCGATACTCGCGACGACCGCGACGACCGCGACGACTCGCCTCGCGTACGGCTCGCATACCGCCTTACTCCCGCGCGCGTGCTGGGCGAGGGCCGCGCCACCGGCGTCGAATTCGTCCTGACGGGTACCGCCGAGGTGCGTGCGATGGACGCCGGTCTGGTGCTCAGCTCCATCGGCTACCGCGGACGGCCGGTGCCGGGTCTGCCATTCGACGACGGCGCCGCGGTCGTGCCCAACCGCGACGGACGAGTCGTCGACCCGGAAGCTTCTCCGCTCCCCGGCTCGTATGTCGCGGGCTGGATCAAGCGTGGTCCGACCGGCTTCATCGGCACCAACAAGTCATGCGCCCAGGAGACGGTGAACGCGCTCGTCGACGACTACAACGACGGCCGTCTGCCGGATCCGGTCGCCACACTCGACGCGTTGGACCGGCTCGTCCGCTGTCGCCAACCTCAGGTCATCGACCGGGACGGCTGGCGGGCGATCGACACCGCAGAGATCAGCCGCGGTCAAGCCGCCGGCCGTCCCCGCGAAAAATTTGCCTCGGTGGTCGCGATGCTGGCAGCGGCTGCCGATAGGCCGCCGCCGAGGCGGCGCTTGCTGGCCGCACTTCAGCGATAGCGATACGCTACGGCACCAGTCCTGACCGCATGAGCGCGGTGTCGATGAAGTCCTGGACGGGCCGGGAGCGGAAGAAACCGGTGTGGCCGCCCGGATACCAGACGATTTCGGGCCGACCCCAGTGTTCCCACAACCGGATCACCTGATCCCGCGGATGGACGACCCGGTCGGCCACTCCGCCGTAGATGAAACGGCCCTCGATCGGGACACGCGGCGTGAGTGACAGCGGCGACATCATGCGGCCGATCGGGCGCGCCTTCAGGATCGTTTCGCGGCGTGGGTCGTCGCGGGCGAGCCCGGAGTGGCGGGCGAGGATCTCGACCAGGTCGGCGACGGGGACACCGAGGATTGCGCAGGTCAGGCCGTCCTCGAGGCTCGCCACGAGGGCGGCGATGTAGCCACCCAGCGACATACCGTTGAGTCCGATCGGCGAGCCCGGCTCTTGCGCCCGGATCCACGACAGCACGCGGCGGATGTCCCACACCGCCTGAGCGGCGGCGTGCACGTTGTCCAGCGCGTCCTCGCCCGGCAGCACCGCGCCCTTCGGCACCCCCCGCTTCCGCGGGCCATGCAGCGGCAAGACCGGCAACACGACGTTGAGGCCGAGGTCCTGGTGCAGGTGCCAGGCCCGGAAGAGCCGCAAATCCACACCGGCCCTGCCCATCTCGGTGCCGTGCACACACACAAGCCAGGGCCGGGGCTCGGGATGCCGCAGGATCAACCCGTATTCGCGGCGGGTTGCGGTATAGCTCAGCCACCGGTCACGGCCGGGCTCGCCTTGGTACGGCGCATAACCGCTGTCGAATGTGAACCGCTGATAAGTGCGGCCTCGGCGCTTGACCTCATGCGTGGTGAGGGTCGTCAGCGGCGTGGGTCGCGCGAAATACGCCCTCGGGTTGGCCAGCCACCCGTTCTGACCGTAGAAGGCCAGCGCCGCGGTGACTTCACGGGTAATCCGCTCGAAGGTCGCTCCTTCGCTTACCGGTCGGCTCAACTGCAAGCCAACCAGCACGATCTCGTCGCGCAACGCTTGCGCGGCGAGGCGCAGCGTCGGCCGTGCAACCGGGAGTTCGGTAGCCGTGTGCTCGCGGTAATCGCGCCGTGACCGTGCGTAGTACCGACCCGTCCGTGCGAATGGCCGGACCACCGACGTCAGCGCGCGTGCCCGCGACCGGTGACCCCCGGTGGCCCGCGACACCTGATCTCCTGTTGCGCCCGACGACTGACCCCCTGCCGCGTGTGACAGGGGATCGGTCGTCTCGGGCGAAGCCGCCTCGCGGTCAGGTGATGCCACGAACCCCGATGCTATGCGCCGAACTCAATGCTGGCTCACCGCCTTCTCGATCTCGTCCGGGCTCACCTCGCGCACCGGCTGGCCCATCGACCAGAGGTGACCGAACGGGTCGCGCAACATGCCGTAGCGGTCACCCCAGAATTGGTCGGCGACCGGCATCACGACCGTGGCACCCGCGTCGACCGCCCGCTGAAACTGTTTGTCCACGTCGGTGACGACGAGGTGAATGGTCACCGGCGAGCCGCCCAGGGCGGTCGGCGTGCTGGACTTGCCGTCGTTCATCTCGGGAAAGTCGTCGTTGAGCATCACCGTCGAGCCGTTGACCCGCACGGCGGCGTGGAACAGCCTCTTGCCGTCCGGGCCGGCAAACCGGCCCAGTTCAACGCCGTCGAATGCCTTGACGTAGAAGTCGATTGCGGCTGCGGCGTCGTCGACGGTCAGGTGGGGCAGCACAGCGGGTGTGACTTCGATGGCCATGGTGGTCTCCTATTCGTAATCCGGGTCGTTGGCCCTCGCGAGATATCGACCGCGCGCGGGCGCCGAACTCATCGCTACCGCCCCATGCAATCACCGGGCACCGACAACCAGATGAACACCGCGTGCAATCGCCGACGACTCCGCCGGTCAGACACCGACGTGGGTGATCTCCGACCAGCCGTCCACGGACTCGACCGGCCGCGGGCCGGGGCCGACGTAGACCGCCGACGGCCGCACCAGCTTGCCGAGCCGCTTTTGTTCCATGATGTGGGCGCACCAGCCGGCCGTTCGGCCGCAGGTGAACATGGCGGGCATCATTTTCGCGGGCACGCCGGCGAAGTCGAGGATGACGGCCGCCCAGAACTCGACATTTGTTTCGATCGCTCGGTCGGGCCGGCGCTCCCGGAGTTCGGCCAGCGCCGCCTGCTCCAGGGCGGCGGCGACCTCGTACCGCGGCGCTTCGAGCCGTTTGGCCGTCGCTCTGAGCACGCGGGCACGCGGATCCTCCGCGCGGTAGACCCGGTGGCCGAATCCCATCAGCTTCTCCTTGCGGTCAAGGATGTCCTTGACCAGCGCCCGCGCGTCGTCGGTGCGTTCGACTTCTTCGATCATCGGGATCACCCGTGCAGGCGCGCCGCCGTGCAATGGGCCACTCATCGCCCCGATCGCCCCGGACAGCGCCGCCGCCACGTCAGCGCCCGTCGACGCGATCACCCGGGCGGTGAACGTCGATGCGTTCATCCCGTGTTCAGCGGCCGAAGCCCAGTACGCGTCGATCGCAGCGACCTGCTTTGGATCGGGGTCGCCTTTCCACCTTTTCATGAAACGTTCTGTGACCGTGGCACATTGGTCGATCTCGCGCTGTGGAACCGCCGGTCGTTCGATGCCGCGGGCCGACTGCGCCACGTAGGACAGTGCCATCACCGACGCACGCGCTAACTGTTCGCGGGCGGTGTCGTCGTCGATGTCGAGGATCGGCTTATAGCCCCAGATCGGCGCCAGCATCGCCAAGCCGGCCTGGACGTCCACCCGCACATCGCCGGTGTGGATCGGCAACGGGAAAGGCTCCGCGGGACGTAAGCCGCGGCCGAACTTGCCGTCCACCAGCAGCGCCCACACGTCGGCGAACGTGATCCGTTGCTCGACCAGTTCCTCGATGTCGACGCCGCGATAGCGCAGTGCACCGCCATCCTTGTCCGGTTCGGCGATCTCGGTGGTGAAGGCCGCGACGCCTTCCAGTCCACTGACGAAATTCTCGGGCACGACAGTCATAACCCTGATTGTTCCACCCCCTGCTGGCACGCTGACTACCGGTCGGTAACCCTTCCTGGGCAGCCACGCGTAGCGTTGCCCCGGTGGGACAGGCCAGCAACGAACACTTGGCGGGGATGCGAGTGGAATACGGATCGGTGGAAAAGGACGGCAGCCCGGATCTGGACGCAGACTGGCTCGCGGATGGGTGGGTTGTGTTGCTGCGCAAATGGATTGACGACGCCGAAGGCGCGGGTGTAGCTGAGCCGAACGCGATGGTGGTGGCGACGGTGGACGAGAACGGACGGCCGATGAGCCGGGCGGTGCTCTGCAAGAGCGTCGATGAGCACGGCATCACCTTCTTCACCAGCTACGACTCGGCGAAAGGTGCCGAACTGGCCACGAATCCCTACGCGTCCGCGACGTTTCCATGGTTCGCCCTGGGCCGGCAGGTCCATCTTCGCGGCGCTGTGAGCAAGGTCACCGCACAGGCCACCGCCGAGTATTGGTCGAAACGACCGCGCGGCTCCCAGCTGGGCGCGTGGGCATCGGCGCAGTCGCGTCCGATCGCTTCGCGCGCCGATCTGGTGGCCAAACTCGACGAGGTGACCGAGCGGTTCGCCGATCTCGACCAGGTTCCCGTCCCGCCGAACTGGGGCGGATACCTGCTCGCGCCCGAGGTCGTCGAGTTCTGGCAGGGCCGAGAGAACCGGCTGCACAACAGAATCAGAATCTCATGCCTGACCACCGGGCCCCGCGTCGAGCGACTGCAACCCTGACCCGGTGAGTCTGCTCGCCGACACGACGCCGCTGCGCACGCCGGATTTTCGTCGGTTGTGGGTGTCCGGCGTGGTCACGGTCATCGGGGCGAACCTGACGATCTTCGCCGTGCCCGTGCAGATTTACGCGCTGACCCGCAGCTCCGGCTATGTCGGTCTGACCGGCCTGTTCGCGCTCGTTCCGCTGATCCTGTTCGGATTGTGGGGCGGCGCCTGGGCCGATGCCATGGACCGGCGAGTCTTGCTGATCATTGCGTCCTGCGGACTTGCGGCGGCATCGCTACTGCTGTGGGCGCAGGCCGCACTGGCATGGGGCAACGTATGGATCGTGCTGTGCCTGCTGTCGGTGCAGCAGGCGTTCTACGCGATCAACGCACCGGCCCGCGCCGCATCGATTCCACGCATGCTGCCCGGCGGCCAGCTTGCTGCCGCCAATTCGCTGAACATGACGGTGACCCAGTTCGGTGCCATCGTCGGGCCGTTGTTGGCAGGAGTACTGCTGCGTTGGATCGACCTGTCGACGCTGTATCTGATTGACGCGATCACATGTTGTGCGCCCATCTGGGCGACGTTTCGGCTGACGTCGATGCCGCCTACCGGTGGTGCAAAAACGTCCTACCAATTGGGCTCCGTTCGCTCGGTTGTCGAGGGATTCCGGTACGTGGCGGGCCACACCGTCGTGTTGATGTCGTTCGTCGTCGATCTGATCGCGATGATTTTTGGCATGCCGCGGGCGCTGTTCCCGCAGATCGCTCATGAGAACTTCGCCGGTCCGGTCGAGGGCGGCACCACGATGGCGCTGCTATCGGCCGCGATTGCGGTCGGTGCTGTCGGAGGCGGGGTGTTCTCCGGCTGGCTGCCCAGGATCCGCCGCCAAGGGCTGGTGGTGGTCGCGGCGATCGTCGTGTGGGGGCTGGCAATGGTCGGCTTCGGCCTGGTCAGCGGTATCGCAATGGGGCGGACGGGACCCGTCCTATGGGCGGCGCTGGCGTGTTTGGCGGTCGGCGGGGCCGCGGACATGGTGTCGGCGGCGTTCCGGTCGACGATTTTGCAGCAGGCGGCCTCCGATGACGTGCGGGGGCGCTTGCAGGGAGTGTTCATCGTCGTCGTCGCCGGCGGACCACGGCTGGCCGATGCCGCCCATGGCGCCGCGGCGGCTGCCGTCGGCACCACGATCGCCGCGGCGGGCGGCGGCGTGCTGGTCGTGGTCGGTGTGCTGATCGCGGCGCTGGCGGTGCCGGCGTTCGTGGCCTACCGCAGCCCCGATGAGCGCTTGCGCGAAGAGCACACCGGCCCCGATGAGCGCTTGCGCGAAGAGCACACTGGCCCCGATGAGCGCTTGCCCGAAGAGCACACCGGCCCCGACGGACGCGTTGACGATGAGAGGGACCCGGCCTGCCCGCGATACGATCCAAACCGTGGTGGAGGTGATCGGTGCGGTGACGCCGGGACTGCGTGAGCGTAAGAAACTGCGCACCCGCTCGATGCTGATCGATGCTGCGGTCGAACTGTGCGATAAACAGGGATTCGATAAGACCACGGTGGACCAGATCGCCGCGGTGGCCGATGTGTCGCCGCGCACCTTCAGCCGCTACTTCGCCACCAAGGATGCGGTCATCCTGGCGCTGATCGACGACATGGTCGACGCGATCGCGGTCCAGTTGAAGCGCCAGCCGCCGCACCTGGGTGAGCTTGAGGCATTGCTGAACGCGCACATCGACATGGTCAAGGCCACGGCCTCCGCCGCGACGGACGGGTCCACCACCGAGCGACTCAAGACGACCGCCAGGATCGTGAACTCGTCGCCGGCACTGCGCTTGGCGGCCAGTGAATTTCGGACAAACTCCGTGACGCGGGTGCTCGCGGAGCGGATGGGCGTCGCGGTCGACGACAAGCGGCTGCGGCTGGTCGTGGCGGTCTGGTCGGCGATCCTGCTAACCGCTCCCGGCGAACTCGATCCGAACACCGACTGGGGCTACAACGTCGACGTCGACGAACTGGTCGATCTGCTCAACGACACCTACAAGCAGTTCATCGCGATCTGCACGAACGACGGGCAGAAGTAGTCGCCGTAGGACGACCTGCCCTCTCCACATTGGCACAGTTGTCCCACTTCGTGCATATCTGCACCCTCGCCCGCCAGCGGCGATTAACGTGCTGCTCACAACCCCGCGCGGGCACCGCGCCGCGAATGCGGCTACCGTTTGGTAGGCAACCTCACCCTCAGCTGCGAAGAAGGGATCCCCGTGGCCGATAACTCATCCAGCGCCGAAGAGTTCGCCACCCTTCGATACCCCGGGGGTGAGCTTGAGCTGGAAATCTCTCACGCCACCGAGGGCTCCGACGGCATCGATTTGGGCAGCCTGTTGTCGAAGTCGGGCTACACCACATTCGACCCGGGCTTCGTCAACACCGCGTCGACGAAGAGTGCGATCACCTACATCGACGGTGACGCCGGAATCCTGCGCTACCGCGGTTACCCGATCGAGCAACTCGCCGAGAAATCGACCTTCATCGAGGTCAGCTATCTGCTGATCTACGGGGAGTTACCGAGCAAGGACCAGCTGGCCGACTTCACCGAGAAGATTCAGCGTCACACGTTGTTGCACGAGGATCTGAAACGGTTCTTTGATGGCTTTCCCCGGAACGCGCACCCAATGCCGGTGTTGTCCAGCGCCGTCAACGCGCTCTCGGCCTACTATCAGGATTCCCTGGATCCCTTCGACGACGAACAGGTGGAGTTGTCGACGATCCGCCTGCTGGCCAAGCTCCCGACGATCGCCGCCTACGCGTACAAGAAGTCGGTCGGCCAGCCGTTCTTGTACCCCGACAACTCGCTGACGTTGGTGGAGAACTTCCTGCGCATGACGTTCGGATTCCCAGCCGAGCCGTACGAGGTGGACCCCGAGGTGGTCCGGGCGCTGGACATGTTGTTCATCCTGCACGCCGACCACGAGCAGAACTGCTCGACGTCGACGGTGCGACTGGTCGGTTCTTCGCAAGCCAACCTGTTCACGTCGATCTCCGGTGGCATCAATGCGTTGTGGGGCCCACTGCACGGCGGCGCCAACCAGGCGGTCCTGGAAATGCTCGAGAAAATCCGCGCGGCCAAGGGTGACGTTCATGACTTCGTCAAGAAGGTGAAGAACCGCGAAGACAACGTCAAGCTGATGGGTTTCGGGCACCGCGTGTACAAGAACTACGATCCCCGCGCCCGCATCGTCAAGGAGCAGGCCGACAAGATCCTGGGCAAGCTCGGTGGTGACGACGAGTTGCTCGACATCGCCAAGGCGCTGGAGGAGGTCGCGCTCACCGACTCCTTCTTCGTCGAGCGCAAGCTCTATCCCAACGTCGACTTCTACACCGGCGTCATCTACCGCGCGATGGGTTTCCCCATCCGGATGTTCACCGTCCTGTTCGCGCTCGGGCGCCTGCCGGGCTGGATCGCGCACTGGCGTGAGATGCACGACGAAGCCGGTGGCAAGATCGGCCGCCCGCGCCAGATCTACACCGGTTATACCGAGCGCGACTACCAGGCCATCGACGCGCGCTAGCCGCCCGAAACAGGACAAGATCAGCCGCGCTCGCGGCTCGGACCTGCGTTTTTGGCGATACCAACGTTTGTAAATTTACAATCGTCTCTATGGACAGGCTGGGCCCGCGGCGCAAGGCGATCATTTTGACGTCTTGCTGTCTGAGCCTGCTGATCGTGTCGATGGACGCGACGATCGTCAACGTCGCGATGCCGGCCATCCGCACCCAGCTCGGGGCATCGCCCGCGCAACTGCAGTGGGTGATCGACATCTACACGCTGGTGCTGGCGTCGCTTCTGCTGCTGGCCGGCGCCACCGCGGACCGGTTCGGCCGGCGGCGAGTGTTCCAGATCGGCCTGACCGTGTTCGCCGCCGGATCGCTGTTGTGCAGTCTCGCGCCCAGCGTTCATGCGTTGATCGGCGCACGCTTCGTGCAGGCGATCGGTGGGTCGATGCTCAATCCGGTGGCGATGTCGATCATCACGCAGGTGTTCACCGGCCGGGTGGAACGCGCTCGCGCGGTCGGCATCTGGGGTGCCGTGGTCGGAATATCAATGGCGCTCGGCCCCATGGTCGGCGGTGCGCTCATCGAATACGTCGACTGGCGCGCGGTGTTTTGGATCAACCTGCCGATCTGTGTCGCCGCCATCGTGTTGACCGCGGTGTTCGTGCCGGAGTCACGCTCCTCGACCATGCGCGACCTCGACCCGATCGGCCAGGGCCTGGCGGTGACGTTCCTGTTCGGGGTTGTGTTCGTGTTGATCCAGGGGCCGGAGCTGGGCTGGACGTCCGTTTTGGCGTTGGTGATTTCGGCTGTCGCGATCGGTGCGTTCGCGGCGTTTCTGCGCTACGAGTCGCGCCGCCACGATCCGTTCATCGATCTTCGGTTCTTCCGCAGCGTTCCGTTCTCGTCGGCCACGGTCATTGCGGTGTGCGCGTTTGCGACTTACGGTGCGTTTTTGTTCATGATGTCGCTCTACCTGCAGGGCGAGCGGCACTTCAGCGCGGTGCACACCGGGTTGATTTATCTCCCGATCGCCCTTGGCGCGCTGGTCTTTTCGCCTCTGTCGGGTCGATTGGTCGGACGGGTCGGCGCTCGGCCGTCGCTCCTCGCCGCCGGGGTGCTGTTGACGACGGCGACGGTACTGCTTTCCGGCCTGACCGCGACGACGCCGGTGTCACATCTCGTCGCGATCTTCGCGGTATTCGGTATCGGCTTCGCGATGATCAATGCCCCGATCACGACGGCGGCGGTCAGCGGCATGCCGACGGATCGGGCCGGCGCCGCCTCGGCCGTGGCGTCGACGAGCCGTCAGGTCGGCGTGAGTATCGGTGTGGCGCTGTGCGGTTCACTGGCGGGCGCGGCGCTGGCCACCCCGAATCTTGACTTCGCAGTGGCGGCCCGGCCGCTGTGGTGGGCGTGCGCGGGTCTGACAACGCTCATCACCGCTCTTGGCATCATCTCGACGTCGTCGAGGGCTGTCGGGACGGCGGAACGCGTGGCGTTGCTGATCGCCGAGCCGGCGGGCAGGCAGGAGCCCGTCCATGTCGGCTAAGCCGTCGGCCGACCATGTGTGGCGCCAGATGTCGACATTCGTGATCGATCATAAGGACAGTTGGCGTCGTGCCGTCGTCGAGCGAACGGGATTACCGTTCAGCAGGATTCGCATCCTTCGCCGGCTGGCGCACGAACCGATGACGGTCAAGCAGATAGCTGCCGCCGCAACGGTCGACGCACCGGCGGCGACGGTGGCGGTCAACGATCTCGAGGCGCGCGGGCTGGTGGTCCGGCACACCGATCCCGCCAACCGCAGGTGCAAGCTGGTGTCGCTCACCGACGCGGGTCGCGACGTGGTGGCGGTGATCGAGGCTGTCGACGACCCGGCGCCCGAGGCGCTGGCCCGGTTGCACGACGAAGACTTACATACGCTGCGCGCGACGCTGGATCGCCTGGCGCCTGAACGCCGTTCCGCTGCAAGGGACGCGGCCTTGGTCACGGCGCGCACCGCGGATGCGGCAGATCCCGCGGAAGACACCACCCGGCCGATGCCCGTCTGGCGGGTTTAGTGCTTCCCGTCAGGCACCGGCGGCGGTGATGATCGCGTCGGTGACGAAGCCCAGCACCAGGCCGGCGAAGATCCCCCACGTGGTGATTATCTTCATGTCCGCCTTGCGGGCCACTGCGAGCAACTCGATCACGACATAGAGGATCGAACCGGCGGCCAGTCCCAGAAACGCGACCGACACGGTCGTGTTGACGAAGTGCTGGCCCACGAGTGTGCCCAGGAACGTTGGGCCGCCCCCGATCACACCGAGCAGTGCCAAAAACGTCCACGACGGACGCTGCCCCGCGAGTGGAGCGACGATGCCGAAGCCCTCGGTGCCGTTGTGCAACGCGAAACCGATCACCAGCATGACCGCGAGGCTGATCTCACCGGTGGCGGCGGAATTGCCGATGGCCAGGCCCTCGGCGAAGTTGTGCAGTCCGATGCCGACGGCGATCATGACCGCGAGCCGGCCAGCCGGGGTCTCCCATATCGGTGTGCGCACCTCGGCCAGGGTCGCGGCGCCGGGACCGCCGGTGCCGACGGTGTTCTTGCGCGCCGCGTACCGGTCCACCAACACCAGGCCGATCAGACCGACCCCGAGGGTCAAAAACAGCACCGCGCCGTTGACCAGCGCCGTCCCGATATGGTCATGGCTCAGCGCGTCATCGGTCGGCTGCCACGCGTGCGTGGTGACGTCCCAGAACAGGAAGATCAGGATGCCGGTTGCCAGCGCGTTCAGGGCGGTCTTCAGCCGTGGCAACTCGGCGTTAAGCCGGCCGAGGGGCAGCCCGAGAAAGATCGTGGCGCCCGCGATCGCCCCCAGCACGGCAACTTGACCAAACGACATTTCCCGCTCCCTGCCCGCCTGCCTACTCTCGGCAAAAAGCTACACCAAGGTAAGCCTTAGCTCAATCAGACCCCGAGCGCCACGATCACCGCGAGAGGACCGCCATGGCTGCGTTGTGTCCGCCGATGCCCGACACGCCGCCGCCGCGGCGCGCGCCCGCCCCGCACAACAGGAC
>JAFAWC010000261.1 GCA_019242135.1 Mycobacteriaceae bacterium
GACGCCCGCTCGGAGCTGTGGTTCATGTACCACCTCGGCCGCAGGCTGCGCGAGAAGCTGGCCGGTTCGACCGACGAGCGCGACCGGCCGCTGCTCGACCTCGCCTGGGATTACGCGGCCCACGGCGACGAGCCGTCGGGCGAGGACGTGCTGCGCCACATCAACGGCATCGACCTCACCACCGGCCGGGCGGTCAACGGTTACGTCGACCTGAAGGCCGACGGCAGCACGGCGTGCGGGTGCTGGATCTACAGCGGCGTCTACGCCGACGAGGTGAACCAGGCCGCACGGCGCAAACCGCACGACGAGCAGGGGCCCTACGAATCGGAGTGGGGCTGGACGTGGCCGATGAACCGGCGGGTGCTCTACAACCGGGCGTCCGCCGACCCGCAGGGCCGGCCGTGGAGCGAGCGCAAGAAACTCGTCTGGTGGGATGCCGACGCCGGCGAGTGGACCGGCCATGACGTGCCCGACTTCGAGAAGACCAAGCCGCCGGACTATCGGCCGGCGTCCGATGCGGTGGGGGTCGCGGCCCTACGCGGCGACGACCCGTTCATCATGCAGGCCGACGGCAAGGGCTGGCTGTTCGCGCCCAACGGTGTGCTCGACGGCCCCCTGCCGACGCACTATGAGCCGCACGAGTCGCCGGTGCGCAACGCGCTGTATGCGCAGCAGGGCAACCCGGCGCGGAAGGTGTACGCCCGCGCGGACAACCCGTCGAACCCGGCGCCGCCTGAACAGCACGGCGAGGTGTTCCCGTTCGTGTTCACCGCGGCACGGCTGACCGAGCACCACACCGCGGGCGGGATGAGCCGACAGCTGCCGTATTTGTCCGAACTACAGCCGGCGCTGTTCGTCGAGGTCTCCCCGGAGCTGGCGGCCGAGCGGGGACTCACGCACATGGATTGGGCGCACGTGATCACCAGCCGCACCGCGGTTGACGCACGCGTGTTCGTGACCGACCGGATGGCGCCACTACGCGTCGAAGACCATGTGGTGCACCAGATTTGGATGCCGTACCACTGGGGCAACGTCGGATTGGTCGGCGGCGACGTGGTCAACGATCTGCTCGGAGTGGTCGCCGATCCGAACGTGTTCATCCAGGAGAGCAAGGTGGCGACATGCGACATCCGGCCGGGCCGGCGGCCGCGCGGGCCTGCGCTGCTGGACTACATCGCCACATACCGGCAGCGGGCGGGCATCACGGCGCGCACCGGTACCGAACTGGACACCACGCGGCGATCCGCCGCCCACCCCGAACCGGAGGACAAATCATGAGCCCCAACAGCTTCTACGGGCCGCTCGACGATCCGGCGGGAAACGCCGGGCACTCCGGGCACCCGCCGCGGGTCGGGTTCTTCACCGACACCTCGGTGTGCATCGGGTGCAAGGCCTGCGAGGTGGCCTGCAAGGAATGGAACATGGTGCCCGACGACGGATTCGATCTGCTCGGGATGTCGTTCGACAACACCGGCGCGCTAGGGGCCGATTCGTGGCGCCACGTAGCGTTCATCGAGCAGGCCGCGCCGGCTGACGACGGCGAGTCGCGCGAGGGCTTCCGCTGGCTGATGAGCTCCGACGTGTGCAAGCACTGCACGCATGCCGGGTGCCTGGATGTGTGTCCGACGGGTGCGTTGTTCCGTACGGAGTTCGGCACCGTCGTTGTGCAGCAGGACATTTGCAACGGTTGCGGCTACTGCGTGTCGGCGTGCCCGTACGGTGTGATCGGCCGGCGGGAGCGCGACGGTCGGGCGTGGAAGTGCACGATGTGCTACGACCGGCTGCACGACGGGCTGGAGCCGGCGTGCGCCAAGGCGTGCCCGACGGACTCGATCCAGTTCGGGCCGTTGGATGAACTGCGTGAACGGGCCGAGCGGCGCGTCGAGGAGTTGCACGCGCGGGGGGTGGCCGAAGCGAGGCTGTACGGCCACGACCCGAACGACGGGGTCGGCGGGGACGGCGCGTTCTTCTTGCTGCTCGATGAACCTGAGGTGTACGGGCTGCCGCCGGACCCGGTGGTGCCCACCCGGGACGCGCCGGCGATGTGGAAGTACGCGGGGATGGCGGCGGCGGCGCTCGTCGCGACGGCGGTGTCGGCCTTCGTGGGGCGGCGATGACAACCGGGCGCGGCAGCGGGAAGGCCGAGCAGCTGGCGGTGCCGCGGGCCGAGTTCCGGTCCTATTACGGGCGGCCGGTGCTGAAATCACCCGTGTGGGTGTGGAAGATCGCGGCGTACCTGTTCACCGGTGGGCTGTCGGCGGGCGCGGCGATGCTCGCCGCGGGCGCGGATCTGACCGGACGGCCTTCGCTGCGCCGGGTGGGTCGGCTCGGGGCGCTGGCCAGCATCCTGGTGAGTTTGTACCTGCTCGTTGCGGACCTAGGGCGCCCGGAGCGGTTTCATCACATGCTGCGGGTGGCCAAACCGAGTTCGCCGATGAGCGTGGGAACGTGGATCCTCAGCGTGTACGGGCCGTTTGCCGGACTGGCCGCGGCCGCGGAGGTGATACCGGACTCCCTGCGGTGCAGTGGGATTGGCAGGCTGATCCGCTGGTCGGCGCGGCCGGCGGGCCTCACGGCAGCAGCGGTGGCACCCGGGGTGGCGTCATACACCGCGGTGTTGTTGTCGCAGACCGCGGTTCCAGCGTGGAATGAGGCGCACCCGTTCCTGCCGTTCGTGTTCACCGGATCGGCCGCGGCGAGCGGCGGCGGGTTGGGGATGCTGCTGGCACCGGTGCACGAGGCGGGTCCAGCGAGGCGGATGGCGGTCGCGGGCGCCGGTCTGGAAGTTATGTCGTCGCGACTGCTCGAGCAGCGGCTCGGAGTCGTCGCCGAGGCGTACACGACGGGTACCGCGCACCGATTGCGTCAGTGGGCGGAGTACCTCACGCTCGGCGGGGCGGTGGGCGCGGTGGTGTCGCGACGATGCCGACCGGCGGTGGCAGTGAGCGGACTGGCACTTTTAGCCGGCAGCGCGCTGCAGCGGTTCGGAGTGTTCGAGGCGGGGGTGCAGTCCACTCGTGACCCCAAATACGTTGTCGTTGCTCAGCGCGATCGTCTCGACGCCAGGGTCAGTCGCTGAGGTGCACCCGCCCGACGATGAGCGGGTCGGGCCGGTCAACCACCTGGTGGTCCTTGCCGTCGTAGTCGAACTTGGCGAGCAGATGGCGCATGGCGTTGATCCGGGCCCGTTTCTTGTCATTGCTCTTGACGACAATCCACGGCCCATGGTCAGTGTCTGTGGCGCGGAACATCTCTTCCTTGGCGGCGGTGTAAGCCTCCCACTTGTCCAGTGAAGCGAGATCCATCGGCGAGAGCTTCCACTGGCGGACCGGATCGACCTGGCGGATGGCAAAGCGTGTGCGCTGCTCGGCCGGCGACACGGAGAACCACAGCTTGGTCAGGCTGATTCCGTCGGTGAGCAGCATCCGCTCGAAAAGCGGTACCTGCTCCATGAATTCGGCATGCTGCCCGGGGGAGCAAAAACCCATCACGCGTTCCACACCGGCGCGGTTGTACCACGACCGGTCGAAGAAGACCATCTCCCCGGCCGCGGGTAAGTGCGTCACATAGCGCTGGAAGTACCACTGGGTGTGTTCGCGGTCGGTGGGTTTTTCCAACGCCACGACCCGCGCGCCGCGCGGGTTCAGGTGCTCCATGAACCGCTTGATCGTGCCACCCTTGCCCGCCGCGTCCCGTCCCTCGAACAAAACGACGTGACGGGCGCCGGTGGCCTGGCTCCATTTCTGAAGTTTCAGCAGCTCGATCTGTAGCAGCCGCTTCTGCATCTCGTAGGTGTCACGCGCCATCCGGTGGTCGTACGGGTAGTTCTCGCGCCATGTGTCCACCACGGCGCCGCGGCGATCGCGCAGGACCGGGTCGTCGTCATCGTCGTCGTCGACCGTGTAGCCGTGGTCAGGAGCCGACAGCCCGTGCAGGTCCAGCTGAAGCATCGGGGAAAGTCAAGCAATGGTCGAAAAACGGTCGGTAGCGGCGACATGAACGCAATGCATCAGATCATGTCTTTCTCCGTCAACCACCGCATCACCTGCCAGCCGACGAACACCGGCAGCCAACAGGTGAGCACCCGGTAGAGCAGCACGGACGGCACGCCGACGGCGGCCGGCACCCCGAACGCCGCCAGCCCGCCGATCAGCGCGGCCTCGACAGCGCCGACGCCGCCGGGGGTGGGGGCCGACGAGGCGAGTGTGCCGCCCACCATCGTGACGATCGTCACCGCGACGAACGTGGTGCCGCCGCCGAACGCTTCGACGCTCGCCCACAGAGCCAATGCCGAACCCAGAGTCGTTGTTGCACAGCCTAAAACGATCATCGCCAGCCGCTTGGGCTCGCGGGCGAGTTTGGCGAGGTCGGCCACGACCTCCTTGAGCCGAGGCCGAACCGCGGTCGCCAGCCACCGCCGCAGCACCGGCACGACCAGAAACGCGCCGACCAGCCCGAACGCCAGGCCGGCGATCAGGTACAGAACGGTGGCCGATGGAACGAAATGCGACAGATCGGCAGTCGCGCCCGCGGCGGCAGCGAAAAAGATCAGCAGCGCGAGGTGGGAGATCACCTGCACCACCTGCTGCAGCGCCACCGCGGCGGTGGCGCGCACGGGCCCGAGACCACCCTTCTGCAGGAAGCGGGTGCTCACGGCAAGACCGCCGACCCCCGCCGGGGTGGTCGTCGCAGCGAAGGTGCTGGCGAACTGCGCCATCAGCAGATTCGTGAATTTCACCAACCCGTCGGCACAGGCCCACAGCGCGGTCGCGGCGCCGATGTAGGTCAGCGCCGACACCGCGAGCCCCAGTGTTGCCCACCACCAGTGGGCGGTCCGCAACTCGGAGAAGAACGTCGGCACCGAGCTGATGAACGGATAGGCGACGTAGACCAGAGCGACGAGCAGGACCAGCTGAATGACCTGTCTGCGGGTGAACCGGGTGATCGTTTCGAACTGGATCTGATCGGTACCGGTTTGGCGCATGACCTCGTCGCGGGCCGCAGAGATCACGGTTTTCGCGTCGTCGACGGAGTCGCGGATCGTGGACGGTACAGCGGATTTCGTGAGCCGGCGGGAGGCGGTCAGGACTTGGTCCTTGCCCAGTGCCGTGATCGCCGCGCCCACTGCGGATTTAGCGTCATACAGATCAGTGGTGGTGACGAGGAGCTGGGCGATGTCCGATTGGAGCTGGACATCGGTGGCGCCGTATTCGGCGTTGCCGAAGCCCCCAAAACGTACGGTGCCGTCGTCGACGGTGATCTCCTGGCGCCGAAGGTCACCGTGGGAGATCTGATGCCCGTGCAAGACACGAAGCGATTCCCACACCCGGCCAATGGGTGTCGCGGATGCGCACTTTTCGACCGGGGTTCCCCGCGTGGGGGTGTGCGCGTACAGGTTCCAGCCCCGCTCCAGTGGAGCGACGGCCACGGTCGTCGTGTTGGCGATGCCCAGGTCGCCGATGGCGATCGCCATCAGTGCGCGGTGCTCGACGGCGCGGCGCATGGAAGCCTGCAGCGGCGCCGTTTCGCTCTCACGCAATCTCAGCTTCTGCCACAGCTGGCGCAGCGCCCCGCCGCTGCGCTGGTTCGGTCCGTACATCTCGACGATCGCGCGCGCGTCGGGCTGCGTCGACGTCGCCGACAAGACAAGGGGCCCGTGGCCGGCCGGGTGCACCACGGTGAGGCCGGTGACCGCGAATCCGCGCCGGGCCAGCGCCCGCACCGCGCCGTCGAGCGGCACCTCCAACGCCGGCGTCCCGACGACGAGCACAACCAGCGCACCGACCAACCAGCCCACCGCCAGTCCAAGCAGCGCGCGGGCCGGCACCACGGCACTGACCACAAGGTGAATCGGCACGAACGCCAGCAGCAGAGCCCACCACCACCGCCGCCACCGCGCCGGCAGCCACGGACCCGACACGGTGAGCACCGCCGCGAGCATCGCGATCCACCGGGGGTCGTCGATGAACTGCGCTGAGACCGTGGCGATGCGGTCGGACAGCTCGAAGTGCCACCTCGGCGCAGCGATGCCATTGCCACTGATCGACAGCGCGAGAAGGGCGATGAGCCCGGCGGCCGCGTAGGCGGCGAGGAGTTTCCACTGCCGGCTGACGACGAGGCTGATCAGGATCACGAACGGCAAGGCCACGATCGCTATCCCGTAGATCAGGTACACCAGGTTGGCCTGGGTGGGTGTGAGAACGCCGACGATCTCGGAAACGGATTTCTCCAGCGAGACCCACTGGGTCCGGGTGACCAGCGACCCGGCGATCACGAGTCCGAGGAACAGCGCCGCCAGCCCGACGCGCAGGATGTCGTTGGTCCGCCGGGTCAGGGGTTGCAGCAGGCTGCCCGCAACGGTGATGTCGCGGCCGTCGACTCGCATGGTCCAACGATCTCTCGGATCAGCGCCAACGGGGGCGCGTATCGCCGGTGCGTCGGCAACTTAACCGGTGATGCGCGGTCGACGTGGCTGCCCGTGGGCGGGCGATGTCTGGTTTGCCCACCGTCGAGCGGCACGCGACCCGTGGTCTCAGGCCGATTCATACTCGCTGATCGCGGCGACCTTGGCCGCCGAGGCCGACGCCGGGTCGAACCGGTAGTTCAGCCATTCGTTGACGAGCCGACGGGCCAGCTCGATGCCGATCACCCGCTGGCCGAAACAGCACCTGGGCGTCGTTACTCAACACGGCGCGTTCGACCGAGAAGCTGTCGTGGGCGGTCACCGCGCGGATGCCCGGAACCTTGTTGGCGCTGATCGCCATGCCGAGCCCGGTGCCGCAGACCAGCAGCGCGCGGTCCGGCCCTGCGTGGCGGAAGCCGCAAATCCGCGGAGGCGGTGCCCGAGGCGCCGTCCGCCCAGGCGCTAGCACCACTGGTCGAGGCTTTGGCGCCGTTGCGCCGTATCGCCAAGCCCAAGGTGTACGGCATCGAACATGTGCCCAACGGTGGTGCGCTGCTGGTGGGCCACACGTTGTATGCGGTATTCGACTTGATGCTGTGGACTGCGGAGCTCATTGAGCGAGGCATCATGGTGCGCGGACTCGGAGAGCACGCGCTGTTCCGGGTACCCGGTGGCCGCGAACTCGTGAAAGCCGTCGGTATTGTGCCGGGGACCCGAGCCAACACGCGTGAACTTATGCGCCGTGGCGACCTCATCTTGGTGTTTCCCGGTGGTGCGCGCGAGGTGGCCAAACG
>JAFAWC010000646.1 GCA_019242135.1 Mycobacteriaceae bacterium
TGCCCGCGGAAAGACCGCTCGCCTGCGGGTGCGAGCGCAGCACCCGCTCATGCTCGGCGGCCAGGCGCGCGAGGGCGGCCTCGGGTTCGGAGCCGAGCGGCGGAATGCCCATCAGCCCGACCAACGACAGCGCCCGCGCCGCGGCGACGCGCTCGCACACCTCGTCGACCATCGCCGCGGCCCCCACGTCCACGCCCCCGCGTGCGGTATCACCGTCGAGGCTGACCTGCACATACACCCGCAGCGGCTGATGGCGCTCACCGGCGTCGAGTTCGCCGGCGACGGCCCGGTCGAGCGCGGCGACCAACGGCGTGCTGTCGACGGAATGCGCGGCATAGGCCCACCGCGCGATCGACCGGGACTTGTTTCGCTGGATCTGGCCAACCATGTGCCAGGCCACCGATTCGGTTATCAGGTTTGCCACTTCGGCCGATTTGGCCGCAGCTTCTTGTTCGCGGGATTCGCCGAAAGATCGGCACCCGAGCCGGGACAAAATCGCCACATCCGTTGCCGGAAAGAATTTCGTGACGGGCAGCAGTTCAATTTCGTCGGCATTACGTCCCGCCGCGGCAGCGGCATCGGCGATACGGCCCAGCACCGCGCCAAGAGCACGCCGCAATTGCTGTTCGCGTGTCATTCGAACCAGATGAGGGACGCCAGTCGGCCGGTCGGGGCGTCCCTGCGGTGGCTGAAGAGTGCGGGATCGTCAAAAGTGCACCGGGGGTCGATGTCGATCGCGTCGACGCCCAGTGTTTTTAACTGGTAAGCGATTCCGAGACGAAGGTCGACCGCCGGGGTACCGCACCTGCTGGTTGTCCGGCTGCCCGGAAGCGCCGCTTCGACCTCCGCCGCCATCTGCTCGGGGACCTCGTAGTTGGGCCCGCTGACCGCCGGACCGAGCAACACCGACACGTCGTCGACGGATGCCCCCGCCGCCTGCATCGCCTCCACCGCGCGCGGGATGACGCCGCGTTGCGCGCCGACCCGCCCGGCGTGCACGGCGGCCACCACGCCCGCGCGCGCATCGGCCATCAGCACCGGCACGCAATCGGCGGTAACCACGGCCAGCGCCAGCCGCGGTTCGGTCGTGACGAGCCCGTCGGTGTCGGCCACCGGCGCATCTCGGGGGCCGTCGACCTTCGTCACCCGGTCGCCATGCACCTGGTTCATCCACACCACGTGGTCCTCCTCGAGCCCGATCGCCGCGGCGAGCCGCTTGCGGTTGGCCGCCACCGCCCCCGGCTCGTCGCCCACGTGATCACCGAGGTTGAACGTGTCGAACGGCGGCTTGGAGACACCGCCGGCGCGGGTGGTGGTCACCCGCCGCACCCGAACAGTCACACCGTCAGTATCTAGCGACGCATGAACGGCGGCACATCCACGTCGTCGTCATCGTCGCCGCCGATGCGCACCGTCGCGCCGTTGGTGTGCGCGGGCACGGCGGTGGCTTCGACCGGGTCGAACAGTTGCGACGTGACCTTGCCGGCGGTCGCGGGGGCCACCTTGGCACCCGCCGGAACGACCGGCTTGGTCCTGGCACTGGTGGCGTCGAAGCCGGCCGCGATGACCGTGACGCGCACCTCGTCACCCAGCGAGTCGTCGATGACGGTGCCGAAGATGATGTTCGCATCGGGGTGGGCGGCCTCCTGCACCAGCGACGCAGCCTCGTTGATCTCGAACAGGCCGAGGTCGCTGCCGCCGGCGATCGACATCAGCACCCCCTGCGCGCCCTCCATCGAGGCTTCGAGCAGCGGCGAATTGATCGCGATCTCAGCCGCTTTCAGCGCCCGGCCATCCCCGCGCGCGGACCCGATGCCCATCAGAGCGGTGCCCGCGCCCGACATGATGCCCTTGACGTCTGCGAAGTCGACGTTGATCAGGCCCGGGGTGGTGATCAGGTCGGTGATGCCCTGCACACCGTTGAGCAGCACCTCATCGGCGCTGCGGAAAGCGTCCATCAGCGACACGTGGGCGTCACCCATCTGCAGCAGCCGGTCGTTGGGGATCACGATCAGCGTGTCGCAGCTCTCACGCAGCGACGTGATCCCGTTCTCGGCCTGCAAACTGCGCCGCTTGCCCTCGAACGAGAACGGCCTCGTCACGACACCAACGGTCAGCGCGCCAAGCTTGCGCGCGATGCTGGCGACCACCGGTGCTCCCCCGGTGCCGGTGCCGCCGCCCTCGCCCGCGGTGACGAACACCATGTCGGCGCCGCGCAGCAGCTCCTCGATCTCGTCCTTGGCGTCCTCGGCGGCTTTGCGACCGACCTCGGGGTCGGCGCCGGCGCCCAAACCGCGGGTGGAGTCCCGGCCGACGTCGAGCTTGACGTCGGCGTCGCTCATCAGCAGTGCCTGGGCGTCGGTGTTGATCGCGATGAACTCGACACCTTTGAGTCCTTGCTCGATCATCCGGTTGACGGCGTTCACGCCGCCGCCGCCGATGCCGACGACTTTGATGACGGCAAGATAGTTGTGCGGGGGGGTCATCGTTGGTCGCCTTCCTCCTGGTAAGTCTCATGCCGGAACCCTTGGCCAAACCCTCAACCTCAACAATAGGTTTAGAGTTATGTCAAGTAGCTTCGGGCACTCAGAACGGTATGGCGGGCCGGCCCGGTATCGGAGCAGGCGCGCCGTGTCGCACGCGATTTATTTCACGGTGGGCAAATCGGGACTTGACACGTCGTAGGTGTGACCCGGCCGGGTGAGCAGGGCCGCGAGCTTCTCGGCCTTCTCATCGGTGCGGTCGGTGGTCCCCCAGATCACGACGCGCCCGTCGGCCAACGTCAACGTGATCGAAGCAATCGACGGGGCCGCGATGCGGGCCACCTGCCCGGCCACCTCCGGGCGCAGGGCGATCAGCACGGCCAGCGCGGCTTTCGTCGGTGGATCACTCGGGCCGGGATGCTCGACGTCGAGGAACGGTACGCCCGGCGGGGGCGGCGCGGTCGCGAAATCGACGCCGTCGCGGTCGAAGAGATGGGTGCCGTCCGGCTCGTCCTTGGCCGCCACTGTGCTCCGCTCGACCACCGTGACCCGCAGTGAGGACGGGTAGTCGCGTTGCACGCGCACCGAGGCCACTCGACGGATCGTCGCGACCCGGTTGGCCACCTCGTTGGTGTCGACCTGCAGCAGCGGAGTCCCGGGGCGCACCGCCACCGCGGCGACCACCTCGTCGCGCGGGATCTGCTGGAGCCCGTCGACGACGAGATTGCGGACCGACATGAGCGGAGTGAAGTACAGTGCCAGCCCCAGCCCCACCGAGATCACCGTGATGAGGATGCCCCAGGTCAGCACCTTGAGGCCCCGAACGACACTTCTGCCTGCGGGTTTGGGCGGGGCCGCGGAGGCGGCGGCGACCTTGCGCTTGGCCTCGCGGCGGGCGTCCTCGATCGCCCGGGCGCGAGCCGCGGCGGCGCGGCGCTGCTCGCGTTCGCGCCTGGCCGCCCGCCGCGGGCCTTCGAAGGACGCGCCCTGTTCGTCTGGGGCCTGCACCGGCTCGGTCACTGCCGAATCACCCCCGGCCGCCCGGGTGCGCTGCGGTTGGCCTTGACCTGCAACGAGTTCAGGATCTCCGGACCGAGCATCGTGACGTCGCCGGCACCCATCGTGATCACCACGTCGCCGGGCGAGGCCACATCGGCCACCCGGTCGGGCACCGCCGAGAAGTCCGGCAGGTACTGCACCGGGACGCTGACGTGCTCGGCGACCAGCGCGCCGCTCACGCCGGCCCTCGGTTTCTCCCGTGCGCCGTACACGTCGAGTACGAACACCACATCGGCGTCGCCCAGCGCCCGGCCGAACTCGCTCGCGAAAAGCTCTGTGCGCGAATATAAATGGGGTTGAAAAACCGCGATCGTGCGACCGTTGCGATCAGCCGCGCGCGGCGCCTGCTCGATCAGGGTGCGCACCGCGGCCAGCGTCGCGCGGACCTCGGTCGGGTGATGGGCGTAATCGTCGTACACCCGAACCGAGTTGGCCACGCCGACCAGGTCGAACCGGCGCCGCACGCCCTCGAACCCGGCCAGCCA
>JAFAWC010000654.1 GCA_019242135.1 Mycobacteriaceae bacterium
GCCCCACGACCAGCAGCACGACATCCGGGCGGTCGTTGCTGACCGCGCCGGCCCATCTGCTCGGCCACGTCTCACATTCCGGTTTCGGATTCCCCGACTCGGCCGAATACCGGAACGGGCCGCCCCGGACGATGCCGCACCCCACCAGTGTGTGATTGATGAACGTAAACCCGGGGGTCGGCGGAAGGTAGCGCATCATCGTCCACCCGACCGAATCGCCGAACACCGACACGACACGGCCACGGTTGGCGCTCTGCTGGGCCACCACGACGGACCGCTCCAGCGACGACTGCGCGACGACCGCGGCCTCCGACACACCGGTCTCGGGCGGCTTGCCGGCCGGCACGACCACCACGGTCACCGCAATCGCGGTGGCCACCGTTGCGCCCGCCAACGCCAGCAGCGGCACCCGCACCGGCCGCCACCGCCGGATGGGCTGCTCGATCAGCCACCACGACGCTGCCGCCAGCACCAGCGTGGCGACGCACCGCACGGCGAACAACGAGGGCCCGGCCCAGCCGGTGCGTTCCCCGTTGAGAATCAGGAAAATCGGCCAGTGCCACAAGTAGACGCCGTAGGAGATCGCACCCAGCCACACCAGTGGACGCCAGGCCAGCGCCTTTGCCACCGCGCCGTCGGGGGCTAAGGCCACCGGGGCGATGACCGCGACGGCTGCGAGGGATATGAGTGTGAGGACGCCGTGGCGGAACTCCGCGGACGTGCCGGTCGCGTAGTGGGCGGCGGCCGCCAGCGCCACCACACCGAACACCGGCGCGAGCCGCGCCGCGCTGCGCAGCCACCGGGAGCGGATCGCGAACCGCCCCGCTGTCAGGGCCGGCCAGTCGCGGACCAGCAGGGCGGATGCGGCGGCGCCAACCAGCAGCTCCTGCGCCCTGGTGTCGGTGCCGAAGTACACCCGGTTCAGCGCACTGTCGGATGCCAGCAGGATCGACACGGCCGCCGACGCGATGGCGCCTGCGACCGCAAACCCGAACACGGCGAGATGAACCCTGTTCTGCATCACCAACCGGTGGCGCCGCCGTGCGACGGCGGCGATCAGGATCGCCACGGCGGTCAGCAGGAGCGGCCACATCAGGTAGTACTGCTCCTCCACGCCCAGCGACCAGGTGTGCTGCAGCGGTGACGGGGTCCCGCCCTCGGTGAAGTAGTCCGTCTTGCGGGCGATGAAGCTCCAATTCGCGACCCAGGCGAATGCGGCGACCGCGTCGTCACGCAGTCGGGTCACCGCGTCGGGTGGAAACAGTGCGCCGGCGGCCGCCACGGCTGCCACCATCAGCACCAGAGCGGGCAGCAGTCTCTTCGCCCGGCGCCGCCAGAATCCCGGCAGATCGATGCGGCCGGTGAAGTCGAGTTCGTCCAGCAGCAGTGACGTGATGAGGAAGCCGCTGAGCACGAAGAAGACGTCGACGCCGACGAAACCGCCCTGCAGACCCGGGATGCCGCCGTGGCTGACGAGCACGAGCGCGACGGCGATGGCACGCACGCCGTCCAGCGCTGGGATGCCGATCGGCCTGCGCCGTCGAAGGGGTTGCGGCGCAACACGTTTAGCGCGGTCCCGGGTCAGGCGGTTGGCATCCACCGGGAGAAGTTTAAGCGCCGCGGGCGCGTTCTCCCGGTTGCGAAACGGCCTGGGGTGTCGCGGATTACTTCGCCAGGCCGATGTACTTGGTTTCGAGGTATTCCTCGATGCCTTCGAAACCGCCCTCACGGCCGAATCCGGACTCCTTGACACCGCCGAACGGGGCAGCCGGATCGGAGATCACGCCGCGGTTCACGCCCACCATGCCCGAATCGATGGACTCCGAAACGCGCAGCGCACGGTCCAGCGACTGGGTATAGATGTATGCGGCCAGGCCGTACTCGGTGTTGTTGGCCGCGGCGACGCCCTCGTCTTCGGTGTCGAAGCCGGTGATCGGTGCGACCGGCCCGAACACCTCCTCGTTGAGGATGCGAGCGTCCGGAGGCACGTCGGTGAGCACGGTGGCCGGGTAGAAGTGGCCCGGCCCGTCGGGGGTTTTCCCGCCGATGGCGACGGTGGCGCCTTTGGCGACCGCGTCCTCGACGAGTTCGGCCACCTTCTCCCGCTGCTCCGCGTTGATCAGCGGCCCGAGGGTGGCCGTGGTGTCAAGGCCGTTGCCGAGGGTGAACTCGCTCATCCGCTTCACCAGCTTCTCGGTGAACTCCTCACGGACCGCGTTGGCAACGTGGAACCGGTTCGCCGCGGTGCACGCCTCGCCGCCGTTACGCATCTTCGCCAGGATCGCGCCCTCCACGGCCGCGTCGACGTCTGCATCGTCGAAAACGACGAACGGCGCATTACCGCCCAGCTCCATCGACATCCGCAGGAGCTTGTCGGCACCCTGTTTGACCAGTGCTTTACCCACGCCGGTGGATCCGGTGAACGTCAACTTGCG
>JAFAWC010000311.1 GCA_019242135.1 Mycobacteriaceae bacterium
CAAAACAGTCAGCGCGTTGATTCCCGGTCGGATGACACTCCCAGTAAGTTCGTTACATGACCGGCGATCTGCGGTCCGCGCTAGATGTCATGTCCCTCCACAGGAGGCTCGGCCCGCCGTGGCGGCGCCTGGAAGTGGTGAAAGAGACCGGGTCGACGAACTCCGATCTCGTGACCCGGGCGACCGCCGGCGAAGACATCAATGGGGTCGTCTTGATCGCCGAGCACCAGACCGCGGGGCGGGGCCGCAGCGGCCGGTCCTGGGCGACGGCGCCGCAGGCGCAAGTGGCGCTGTCGGTCGGCGTCGGAGTCGCCCGTGTGCCGACATCGGCGTGGGGCTGGCTTCCTCTGGGCGCCGGTCTTGCCGTGTTGGATGCAGTCAAGTCGGCCGGCGTTGACGCGGTCCTGAAGTGGCCAAACGACGTGCTTGCCGGCGAGGGGAAGCTGGCAGGCATCCTGGCCGAGGTGGCCGGGCAAGCCATCGTCGTCGGGATCGGGCTCAACGTCACCCTCACGCGCGACGAGGTCGGTGAACCCTTGGTGACGTCGTTGGCCGATCTGGGCGTCGCCGACCCGGACCGCGCCGCGCTGGCAGCCGAGCTACTGCGCCGCCTCGGCGAACGGGTGACCAGCTGGCGCCAACGCGACCAGCAGCTCATGGCCGACTACCGAACACACTGTGCGACCATCGGTTCGCCGGTGCGCGCCGTGCTGCCCGGCGGTCGCGAGATCGTCGGCACGGCTGAGGCGGTCGACGACGAGGGTCGGCTGCGCATCGACAGCGGGCATGACGTGGTGGTGGTGGCCGCCGGAGACGTCGTGCATCTGCGTCCCGGGCTCTAATCTCAAGTCGTGGGTTACCCCGACAGCGTCTTGGCCAACGACGAGCACGTGGTTTTGCATCGACACCCGCACTGGAAACGACTCGTCGGCCCGGTGCTGGTGCTCGTGTTCGCCACCGGTGTCGCCGCGTTCGTGTCCGCGCTGATCGCCGCGCACGCCGCATCCTGGGGTCACACCGCGCACACCGTCGTTTACGGCGTCGTGTGGGCGATCTGGTTGATCGTCGTCGGCTGGCTGACGTTGTGGCCGTTCCTCACCTGGAAGACCACCCATTTCGTCATCACCGACCGCCGGGTGATGTTTCGCCACGGGCTGCTCACGCGCACCGGCATCGACATCCCGCTGGCCCGGATCAACAGTGTGGAGTTTCGGCACGGGCTGCTGGACCGGATGGTGCGCACCGGCACGCTGATCGTCGAGTCAGCGTCGCAAGATCCGTTGGAGTTCTACGACATTCCGCAAGTGGAGCGGGTGCACGCGCTGCTATATCACGAGGTCTTCGACACGTTGGGCGGCGAGGAATCCGACAGCCGGTCGACGGGCAGGCGCTGACGGCGCCGCGAGCGTCGCAGCGGGGTGACGTTGGACGCCTCGTGCGCCTCGTGTGCGTCCTCCATGGCTTCGGCGATGCCGCCGGCGGTGAAGGTGGACTCCAGCGCCTTGTCGGGGGCCCGGCCGAACTCGTCGGGGAACACCCACCGCCGGAACGCCCAGAACCGGAACGCCATCTGCAGCAGGTTGCCGAACAGATAGGCCGAGATGAAGTCGGCGATGTTCTCGACGGTCAGGGTGACGTGCGGCACCCGCAGCCCGAAGATGTAGCTGGAGACCCACAGGGGGGCCATCGACAGCAGCACCCCGACGCCGCTGAGCATGAAGAACAGCAGCGCCTCGTGGTGGCGTTCGTGCCCGCCCCGGTCGCGGAAGCTCCACTCCCGGTTGAGGATGTAGGACGCGATCACCGCGACGATCCCGGAGATGATCTTGGCGGTGACCGGTTTGGGCTCCAACACCGTCAGCTTCAGCGTGTAGAACAGCGCCGAGTCGATGATGAAGGTGGTGGCTCCGACGATCGCGAACTTGATCAGCTCGTGGTGCCGTTCCGCCAGCGGCCGGATCGCCCGCGGCAGGTGTGCGATGGTCGCGTCGGTGAAGGACATTAGGCCGCAGTCTACGTAAATAGCCCCTGATGTCGCCATTCACGCCCGTGCGCGGGCCAAAGCCGCCGGTCAGGCGCTCCATGAAAGCATAAGTGCCGTGCCGAACACTTCCCCCGTCGTGGCGATGATCGGCGGCGGACAGCTCGCGCGGATGACGCATCAGGCCGCCATCGCTCTCGGGCAGACGCTGCGGGTGCTGGTGGCCACCCCGGACGACCCCGCCGCGCAGGTCACGCCCGACGTGGTGATCGGATCCCACGACAATCTCGGGGACCTGCGACGCGCGGCCGATGGCGCGACCGCGGTGACGTTCGACCACGAGCACGTGCCCAATGAGTTGGTGTCGACGCTGGTGGCCGAGGGTGTCGTCGTCGCGCCGCCGCCGGAGGCGTTGGTGCACGCCCAGGACAAGCTCGTCATGCGGCAGCGCCTGCAGGCCCTCGGCGCGCCCGTGCCGCGCTGGGCGAGCGTCAGCCATCCCGACGAGGTCGACGCGTTCGCCGCACAGCTTGGCGGGCCCGTCGTGGTCAAAACGGTGCGCGGCGGCTACGACGGCCGCGGCGTGTTTCTGCCCGACGACCTGGCCGGCGCGCGGGATGTGGTGGCCCGGCTGGTGGCGAATGGTCGCGCCGTGATTGTGGAGGAACGCGTCAGGTTGCGCCGCGAGCTGGCGGCGTTGGTCGCCCGGTCACCCTTTGGTCAGGGAGCGGCTTGGCCGGTAGTGGAAACGGTGCAATCCGACGGCATCTGCGTGGTGGTGTTGGCTCCCGCGCCTGGTCTCTCGGGCGAAACCGAAGCCGGCGCAGAGCAATTGGCGCTGCGGCTTGCCGGCGAGCTCGGCGTGGTGGGATTGCTCGCCGTGGAGTTATTTGAAACGGACGATGGCGCACTGTTGGTGAATGAGCTCGCGATGCGCCCGCACAACTCCGGACACTGGACCATGGACGGTGCGACCACCAGTCAGTTCGAGCAGCATCTGCGGGCGGTGCTCGACTATCCGCTCGGCTCAACGGCACCGGTGGCCCCGTTGACGGTGATGGCCACTGTGCTCGGCGCGCCACAACCGCCTGCCATGGCTCTCGATGAACGGCTGCATCACGTGTTCGGCCGCATGCCCGACGCCCGTGTGCATCTGTATGGCAAGGAGGAACGCCCGGGCCGCAAGATCGGCCACGTCAATGTTCTCGGGGCACGCGACGGATCACCCGACGATCCGCGATACGTGGCGAACGTGCGCGAGCGGGCCGAGCGGGCGGCACACTGGTTGTCGCACGCGGAATGGACCGATGGATGGGATGGCCATGCCTGACCGGGCGAACCCCAGGGTCGGGCTGATCATGGGCAGCGACAGTGACTGGCCGGTGATGGAGGCCGCCGCGCATGCGCTGGCCGAGTTCGACATTGCGTTCGAGGTCGGTGTCGTTTCGGCGCACCGCACGCCCGATCGCATGCTCGACTACGCGCGCACCGCCGCGGGCCGCGGGATCGAGGTGATCATCGCCGGAGCGGGTGGCGCAGCGCATCTGCCGGGGATGGTGGCGTCGGCGACGGCGTTGCCGGTGATCGGCGTGCCGGTGCCGCTGGCCAAGCTTGACGGCCTGGATTCGCTGCTGTCGATCGTGCAGATGCCCGCGGGTGTTCCGGTGGCAACGGTGTCGATCGGCGGGGCACGCAATGCCGGGCTGCTGGCGGTCCGGATTCTCGGAGCCTCAGACCCGGACCTGCGCAAGCGGATAGAGGCGTTTCAGCAACAGCTTCAGACGAGCGTGCTGGATAAGGACGCTGCCCTTCGGGAACGGCTGCTCGGTTCCGAAGGTAAGGTCACGGGCGAGTAGCGAGGAGTCCCAAAATGGTTGGCAATCCGTCTTTTGACGTGTTCAAGCTGCCCGACGAGCACGACGAGCTGCGAGCGGTGTTGCGTGATTTGTGTGAGAAAGAGATCGCGCCGCATGCGGCGGACGTCGACGAGAAGTCGCGTTTCCCCGACGAGGCGCTGAAGGCGCTCAACGACTCCGGGTTCTCCGCGGTGCACGTCCCCGAGCAGTACGGCGGCCAGGGCGCGGATTCGGTGGCCACGTGCATCGTGATCGAAGAGGTCGCACGGGTAGACGCGTCCGCGTCGCTGATCCCGGCGGTCAACAAGCTCGGCACGATGGGCCTGATCCTTTCCGGCTCAGACGAATTGAAGAAGCAGGTGCTGCCGTCGATGGCGTCTGGTGCGATGGCGTCCTATGCGCTATCGGAGCGTGAAGCCGGCAGTGACGCCGCATCGATGCGCACCCGCGCCCGCCAAGACGGGGATTCGTGGATCCTCAACGGGGCGAAGACGTGGATCACCAACGGTGGTGCGTCGACGTGGTACACGGTGATGGCGTCCACCGATCCTGGGAAGGGCGCCAACGGGATTTCGGCATTCGTCGTACACCGCGACGACGACGGCTTCACCGTGGGCCCCAAGGAACGCAAGATGGGGATCAAGGGGTCACCGACCACCGAGCTCTACTTCGAGGACTGTCGCATTCCGGGCGACCGG
>JAFAWC010000188.1 GCA_019242135.1 Mycobacteriaceae bacterium
CGGTCGCGGCGGAACGGCGTGTTGACCGCGACGAACATCGGCCGGCTGGGCTCGGCGAACAGGTACGCGTCGAAGGCCACGCCCAACGTGGTGGCGAGCATCCGGTAGCCGTCGGCGATGTGCCGGTCGTCGGTGACGGCCCGGTCACCCTCGAGAAAACTGTGGTCCAGGGTGCCCAGGGTCTCGAGCAGCTCCCGCCACGCGGCAGGCGACTCGGGCATCGTTTCAGTCATGCTTTTATTCCTCTCATAATCAAAGTCGCGGCCCGCTCCACCCAGGCCTCGTCAAGCGCAGCGCCGCGGGTCAGCAACGCCAGGAAGGTAATCCCGGCGAGGGCCTCCGCAACATCCGCAGCGGTCACGCCCGGCCGCACCTCGCCCTGCGCCGCCGCCTCGCTGAGACGCTTGGTCAGACCGCGCGCGAGGACGTCGTCGAAGCGCTCGAGCAGCGCCGCGTGCAACGTCAGGTCCGCCGCCATCTCCCCGACGAGTCCCGGCAACGCGGCGCGCGCGGCCGGCGTCGTCAGCACCCCGACCGTGCGGCGCATCATTTCGCGGACGTCGCCGGCCAGCGTCCCGGTGTCGGGAAGTGTGGTCACCTCGTTGGCGGGAAACACCGCCTCGTGGACGAGGTGCGCCTTGCTCGGCCAGCGCCGGTAGATCGCCGGCTTGCTCGTGCCGGCCCGGCGAGCGATGGCATCGACCGACAGCTCGGCGTACCCGGTCTCCCCGAGCAGCTCGACCGTCGCGCGCAGCACCGCGTGGTCGATGCGCGGATTTCGGGGCCGGCCGAGGTCTGTCGTCATTACGAAACTCAAAGTAACATAAGTCGCCATGACCGACGCTGTCGCCGCCCCCGTCCAGCTCGACGACCTGGCCGAACCCCGCTTCAGCCCGGAGGCCGAGCAGATCCGCGCGATGATGACCGCGATGGCGGTTCAGTGTCCGCTCGACTCCGACGCGCTGCACGCCAAGGCCAGCGCCGACACCGGGCTCTGTGATTTCGGCGCCGACGACTACCGGGAGCGTCTCGATGTCTACCTGGCGGCGCTTCATGAGATCTCCGACATGCACGGGCCGGGGGTCGTGAACTTCTACGGGCAACTGTTGCAGCTGCTGAAGAACCGGTTGCTACTCACCGACTTGCTCACGCGCCACCCCGAGATCCATGAGATCGAGTTGCGGCCGCCGGTCGTCATCGCCGGACTGCCCCGAACCGGTACCACCCACCTGCACAACCTGCTCGCCGCGGGCCCCGTGTTTCGCACCATGCCGTACTGGGAAAGCGTCGAGCCGTTTCCGCTGCCCGCCGAGGCAGGTCTCGAGCCGGACCCGCGCCGCGTGCGGATGGACGCCGCCGTCGGCTTCATGAATGTCGTGATGCCCTATTTCCCGCTCATGCACGAGATGACCACCGATCACGTGCACGAGGAAATCCAGCTGCTGGCCAACGATTTCTCGTCGATGCTGATGGAGACGCTCGCGGAGGTGCCGCGGTGGCGCGACTACTACCTCGCCCATGATCAGACCCCGCACTACCGTTATCTGGCGCTGCAGCTCAAAGCCCTCCAGTTCCTGCGCGGGGGCCGGCGCTGGCTGCTCAAATCGCCCCAGCACCTCGAGCAGCTGGGAGTGCTGGAGAGGGTGTTTCCGGGCGTGGTGGTGGTGTTCACTCACCGTTCGCCGGTGCCGGTCGTGCTCTCGATGATCGCGATGATCACCTACTCCGCGCGCATGCACCGCTCGCCGGTGCCGGTATATGAGATCGCGGCGTCGTGGGTGGAGCGGTTGGAACGGATGCTTTCCGCGCTGGTGCGCGATCGCTCGGTCATCCCGGCTTCGCGCTCGGTCGATGTGCGCTTCGACGATTTCATGTCGGATGAACTCGGCGTGGTTCATGACGTTTACGCGCTGGCCGGCGAGCCCCTTTCCGAGTCGGCGCAATCCGCGATGGCCTCCTATCTGGCCGGGCATCGGCGTGGGCGGCTGGGTCGGGTGGCGACGTCGGCCGAGATGTTCGGTCTCGACCTCTGCGATCTTCGGGCCCGGTTCGCGCCGTATGTGACGCGGTTCTTGGAGTGAACTGATCATTCTTGGGCTGATTCTTGGGGCGCGGGGGCCTCAGTACGGGGGCTTGCTCACCGAACGTGCGGTGGTTGCGAGTTTTCGTCGCGGATTTCGCAGTGGGCGCACGCTCGGCGTGGCTCATCGCTGCTTTTGGAAGAACTCCTCCAGCGGTGCCGCGCACTCCTCGGCGAGAAC
>JAFAWC010000248.1 GCA_019242135.1 Mycobacteriaceae bacterium
GCGACGATCACGCCGATGCTCACGCCGCGGCGTTTCGTTTCGGTGCTGCGATGGCCGCCTTGCCATGTGCCGCCGACGAAGCGGCCGCCGGTGCTCTCCTCCTCGGCCGGTGCCGCGGCGGCGGGGCCGGGTTCCTGCTCTTCCGGCGGGGCGACCTCCGCAGGGGGCGCCGGCTCGTCGGGTTGTTCGGGTGGCGGGGTGGCGCGGAACGGCTCCCGCGAGGGGTCGCCGGGGCCGGGGATGCTGTGCCTACCCATGCCCTGCGTGTCCCTTCGGTCGATCGGTTGAGAGTCTAATCACTGCTGCGGCATCGCTGTTCGGGCCTGTCAGCGCCTGACCAGCACGTTGCTCATCGCGGCGACGCTCACTGGCGCGCCTTGGCTTCACGGCGCCGGCGATGCAGGATCGGCTCGGTGTAGCCGTTTGGCTGCTCGGTTCCCGACAGAATCAAATCCTGGGCGGCCAGGAACGCGATGCTGTCGTCGAAGTCCGGCGCCATCGGACGATACGCCGAATCGCCCTCGTTCTGCCGATCCACCACTGCTGCCATGCGCTCCAGGCTGGCGCGCACGTCCTCGGCGGTGATCACCCCGTGCTTGAGCCAGTTGGACAGCAACTGGCTCGAAATACGTAGCGTGGCACGGTCTTCCATCAAAGCAATGTTGTGGATGTCGGGCACTTTCGATGAGCCCACACCCTGGTCAATCCAGCGCACGACATAGCCGAGAATCGACTGGCAGTTGTTGTCGACCTCCTCGCGGATCTCCTCGGGCTCCCACGCCAGCTCCTTGGCCAGCGGGATGGTCAGCAACTGGTCCAGCGTGGCGCGCCGACCCTGGGCGGCGAGCTCTCTTTGAACGTCACCAACGTCGATTTGGTGGTAATGCAGCGCGTGCAGCGTGGCGGCGGTCGGCGACGGTACCCACGCCGTCGTGGCGCCCGCCCTGGGCTGACCGATCTTCTGCTCCACCATGTCGCCCATCAGCTCGGTCATCGTCCACATGCCCTTGCCGATCTGCGCGTGCCCCGGCAGTCCGGTCTGCAGACCCACGTCGACGTTGTTGTCCTCGTACGCCAGGATCCACGGCTGCGTCTTCATCGCGCCCTTGCGGACCATCGGACCCGCCTCCATCGAGGTGTGGATCTCGTCACCGGTGCGGTCGAGAAAGCCGGTGTTAATGAACACAACCCGGTCGGCGGCGGCCCGGATGCAGGCCTTCAGGTTCACGGTGGTGCGCCGCTCCTCATCCATGATCCCGACCTTGATCGTGGACTGCGGCAGCCCCAGCACATCTTCCACGCGACTGAACAATTCGACGGTGAACGCCACCTCGTCGGGGCCGTGCATCTTCGGCTTGACGATGTAGATCGACCCGGCACGGCTGTTGACCATCGGGCCGTTCGCATCCCCGGACTTCAGTCCGTGCATCGCGATCAGGCTGGTGAACAATGCATCCTGAATGCCTTCGAACACCTCGTTTCCGTCGGCGTCGACGATCGCATCGTTGGTCATCAGATGGCCGACGTTGCGCACGAACATCAGACTGCGGCCGGGCAGGGTGAATTCGCTGCCGTCGGCTGCGGTGTAGCGGCGGTCCTCGTGCAGCGCCCGGGTGAAGGTCTCGCCGTCCTTGCTGACCTCCGCGGTGAGGTCGCCCTTGTTGAGCCCCAACCAGTTCCGGTAGCCGAGGACTTTATCGTCGGCGTCGACGGCCGCGACCGCATCCTCGAAGTCAATGATCGTGGTGACCGCCGATTCCAGCACCACGTCCTTGATGCCTGCCTTGTCGGTCTTGCCGACGGGCGACTCGGGGTCGATCTCGATGTCGATGTGCAGGCCGTGGTTGACCAGCAGCACGGATTCCGGCGCGGCCGGGTCCCCGGTGTAACCGACGAACTGCTGAGGTTGCGCCAGGGTGGTCTGCCGACCCTCGGCGAGCGTGACGATCAGCCGACCGTCATCGACGTTGACCGCGGTGAGGTCGGTGTAGCTGCCGTTGGCCAGCGGGACCGCTTCGTCCAGAAATGCACGGGCGTAGGCGATGACCTTGTCGCCGCGCACCTTGTTGTAGCTCTCACCCTTCTCGGCGCCGTCGGCCTCGGGGATGACGTCGGTGCCGTACAGCGCGTCGTAGAGCGAACCCCAGCGAGCGTTGGCGGCGTTGAGGGCGAAGCGGGCGTTGAGGACCGGCACCACCAGCTGCGGGCCGGCGGTCGACGTGATCTCGGCGTCCACATTGGCGGTGGTGACGGCGAAGTCTTCGGGTTCGGGCAGCAGGTATCCGATGTCGCCGAGGAATTGCTTGTACGCCTCAAGGTCGACGGGCTCGATCACCCGGTGCCGATGCCATTTGTCGATGTGCGCCTGCAGGTCGTCGCGCCGGGCCAGCAGGTCCTGGTTGCGCGGGCCGAGATCGGCCACCACTTTGTCCACGCCCGCCCAGAACGAGTCGGGATCGATGTCGGTGCCGGCCAACGCCTCATTGTTGATGAAGTCGTACAGCACCCTGGCCACCCGCAGATTGCCTGTGGCCACCCGCTCCGTCATGCGTCCTCCCTGAGTTGTGTCGGTTCAGCTTACCCAGCGGTAACGTCACGTTTTCCGGCACGCCAGAGTGGGTGTTTCCGATGCGGGCTGGGGCAACGCGAATTTCACGCACCGCCGGGGATCACTGGCAGCAGCACGTGGCAGGGTGTGTCCGGTCCGGTGTAGATGGTGGTTGTGCCACCGAAGATGTCGGGCGGGCGGTCTTCTGGGTCGATGTGCAGGAACGGGCCCGACCCGAGAAAGACGGGCGGCCCGGTCGTGGGCGTTTGACGGGCAAAGTCGACCCCACCGATCGTCAGTGCGAGGCGAAACCCTGCGGGCAAGATGACGCAGGTGGGCCAGATCTCGACCTGGAGAGCGTAAATCTCGCCGGGCTGCAGCGGCTGTACTTCGTCGTGGGTGTGGTAGGGCCGGTACGGCTCGGATCTGGCGGGGTCGAGTTTGCGGAGGGACGCCCGCAGACATCCCTGCGCCAGTGGTGTGCGGGGGTCGATCGCACCTTGGAAGTCGACCTCCTGTTCGTCGGGCCCGAACGCGCGCAGCGTGACGAAGATGTCGGCGTCGGTGGTCGTGGAGGAGATGAACAGGGTCGCGGCGAGCGGTCCGGTGATTTCGGTCTGCTCGGCCAGCGGCTGGGAGTAAACGGTTACCGGCTGCCCCAACCCCTGAATCGACATCGTCGCCGCGCGGACCGGCAACGCCCAATTGAGGCTGTCGGTGCCGGCGTCGAGGTATAGCTTCATCCAGCGGGTGCGAGCCAGCGGCCACTCGTGCTCCTTGCGCAGCTCAAACGTGCCGCTGAACGCGCGGCGAATGTTCAGCTGCACCTGCGGCTCGTGCTGCCAACCGTTGTCGACGCCCTTGAGGAAATGGTCGAGGAAGCGCCTCTGCAGCTGCATGCCGTAGGGCAGGTAGAACCACTCCTCGTGGCGGCCCGGGTGGACTTCAAGCCACTTCTGGCCCGAGGCCGCCTGAGTGAAGGCCTCGAAGTTGCCGCGGGAATGCAGGCCGAACCCACCCCAGTTGGCGGCGCTCAGAAACGGAACGGTGACCCGCTGCCAGTCGGCACTGCGCGCCCGGAAGGACGCATTGTCGAGAGGCTGAGCCATCCGCGCGAACATGTCGGCGCGGTGAGTTGCCAGTTCCTGCTCGCTGAGTTCCTCGGGGCCGGTGGCCCGCTGCCCGAGCCACGGATCGATGGGGGCATCCGGTTTTCCGTGCTGCACCGAGAGCACCTGCAGCGGATACCAGGTCTGAACGAAGACGTTGCTCAGAATGCCACCGTGGCGGGCCTGATCCCGGTAGGCGTCGGCGGCTCCCTCCCACGGGATCATCGCCGCCAGGTGTGGCGGCTGCTGCGAAGCGACCAGCCATTGGTTGATGGCGTAATAGGAGATTCCGCACAGGCCGACCTTGCCGTTGCTCCATGATTGGCGCCCCGCCCACTCGATCGCCTCGAAGTAGTCGCGGACCTCGCGGGGCGAAAACGGGTCGAGGTAGCCCGGCGAGCGTCCCGCACCGCGTGAATCGACTCGCACCAC
>JAFAWC010000272.1 GCA_019242135.1 Mycobacteriaceae bacterium
GATTGGCACGCTGACCGAGACATTGGATGCCGTCGCGCTGGCACATTCCAGCGGCTACCGCACGATGATGAGCCATCGCAGTGGCGAAACAGAGGACACCACGATCGCCGACTTGGTCGTCGCGGTGGGCAGCGGCCAGATCAAAACTGGTGCACCGGCGCGAACCGAGCGCGTCGCAAAGTACAATCAACTGTTGCGGATCGAGGAGACACTCGGGGATGCCGCGCGCTACGCGGGCGACCTTGCCTTCCCACGCTTTTCGCTGGAGACCGACTGACCGGTGCCCGACGCGAAGCGGCCTGACCCCAAGCGACGATCCCCGGGTTCGCGTCCCCGCCGCAACGGCGACGCTACCCGGGGTAAACCCCGGCCGAACACCTCCCGGCGGGAGCCGCGCGCCGCAGAACCGCGGGCGGCGCCCGGACCCCCCGCCGAGTCCGTCGCCGCTTCGATCGCCGCGGCCGCGGCGCGCCAGTCCGAGCATCGGTTCGGTCTGACCGCGCGCCGTGCAGCGATTCTGGCTGCCGTCGTCTGTGTGCTGACCCTGACCATCGCCGGTCCGGTGCGGACATACTTTGCGCAACGCACCGAGATGAAGCAGTTGGCCGCCAGCGAGGCCGCGTTGCGCGCTCAGATTGCCGGTCTGGAACAGCAGAAAGCCAAACTGGGCGATCCGGTGTTCATTGCCGCGCAGGCCCGGGAGCGGCTCGGGTTCGTCATGCCCGGCGACACCCCGTATCAGGTGCAGCTGCCACCGGGCGTCGCCGCGCCGGCGGATCAGCCGGGTTCCGCGGCGCAGAAGCCGGCGGCCAACGCGCCGTGGTACACCTCGCTGTGGCGCACGATCGCCGACACACCGCACAATATCCCGGCGCCGGCCGTCACCGAACCCGCGTCGTCGCCGCCTCCGGCCCCGCCGCCCGGTGGTTGACCGCGCCGATCTCGACGCTGTCGCACGGCAACTGGGCAGAGAACCGCGCGGCGTGCTGGCGATCGCCTATCGTTGCCCCAACGGGGAGCCGGGTGTGATCAAGACCGCGCCGCGGCTGCCCGACGGGACCCCGTTTCCCACGTTGTACTACCTCACTCACCCCGCGCTGACCGCGGCCGCCAGCCGACTGGAAAGCTCGGGATTGATGAAGGAGATGACCGCGCGGCTGGCCGCCGACGCCACGTTGGCGGCTGCGTATCGGCGAGCCCATGAAAGCTATCTGTCCGAACGTGACGCCCTGGCACCGTTGGGCACCACGTTTTCCGGCGGCGGCATGCCCGATCGGGTCAAGTGTCTGCACGTGCTGATCGCGCACTCGCTGGCCAAGGGACGCGGCGTCAACCCGTTCGGCGACGAGGCGCTGGCGGTGCTGGCCGATGAGCCTGCGATGGCAGACCTCCTCGACAGCGAGCAGTGGAGATGAAGCGCGCATGACCAGGGTCGGCGTGATCGACTGCGGCACTAACTCGATCCGGTTGCTGATTGCCGACGTCGCCGACGGCGGGTTGCATGAGATGCACAGGGAGATGCGGATCGTGCGGCTCGGGCAGGGCGTCGACGCAACCGGACGGTTCGCGCCGGAGGCGATTGCGCGCACTCGGGCGGCACTGACCGATTACACCGCGTTGTTGGCCCGATTTGACGTTGTGAAGGCCAGAATGGTCGCGACGTCGGCGACCCGCGACGCCGCCAACCGGCAGGAGTTCTTCGCGATGACCAGCGAGGTGTTGGCGGCCGTGGTGCCCGGCGCGGAGGCCGAAGTGATCACCGGCGAAGAGGAGGCGGCGCTGTCGTTTCACGGCGCGGTCGCCGAATTAGATTGCGTCGAAGGGCCCTTCCTCGTCGTCGATCTCGGCGGCGGCTCCACCGAACTGGTGCTGGGGTCAACCGACGTGGACGCCAGCTTCTCGGCCGACATCGGGTGCGTACGGCTGACCGAACGCTGTCTGCACTCGGACCCGCCGACGGCAACCGAGGTCGCCGCGGCCCGTGAGGTGGTGCGCGAGCGGCTGGGCGCGGCGCTGCGAGCGGTGCCGGTGGGCCGCGCCCGCGCGTGGGTGGGCGTCGCGGGCACGATGACGACGCTCTCGGCGCTGGCGCAGAAGATGACGACGTACGATCCGCGGGCGATCCACTTGTCGCGGGTGGGATTCGCCGAGTTGCTCGGTGTTTGTGATCAGCTGATCGGTATGACCCGCGCGCAGCGCGCGGCGCTCGGCCCGATGCACGAGGGACGAGTCGACGTGATCGCCGGCGGGGCGATCGTGGTCGAAGAGCTCGCCGATGCGCTGGGACACCGCACGGGAATCGACGAGCTGATTGTCAGCGAGCACGACATCCTCGACGGGATCGCGCTCTCGATCGGTTAGCGGCGACTCAGGGGATGCGGTAGAACGGGTCGGGCAGCAGGAAGTCCCGCTCCGAATGGCCGCCGGCAAGGTCTGAGGGCTGATCGCCGATGTTCGCGACGATCGTGTATCCCTCGGCTTCGATCGCCGCCCGCTGTGGCGCCTTGAAGTCGGCTGCCGACGGGTATTCGACACCGATCGGGGCCAGGGTGACACGGGAGTAGCCCGTGTATCCGGCGGCCTGCAAATTCTGTTCGGTGGCGCCGCGCTGGCCCTCGTCGCGGGTGCTGATGAAGAAGAGAGCCGCGCCGAGACTCTTGGCCATGTTGTAGGTGTCCAGCGTCGGCTGGATGACCGTTGCCTGCGCGGTCAGGTCCCAGGCACGCCACCCGCAGGCGTCGGGCAGATTGCATGGGCCGTTGATGAACCGACCGAAGTCGTTGGCCTTGATCACTTCCCAGTTGGACAGTGCCGTCTCGTCGATGTCGAAGACGACCGCCGGGCGGGCGGTGTGGGGCGCCTCCTCGCCGATCCAGGCAATCGCCTGCGCGGCCACCTCGGCGAGGTCGTGTTGATACTCACCGCTGTCGTGGTACGCGACGGCTGCGGTCTTGGCGTCGCCGACGTTGGCCGGCTCGCCGGCGCTGTTGTCGACCGGGTCGGCGACTGCGGTGCCCGACCATCCGATGAGCAGGGTCAGCGACGTCGCCGCCATGGCGGCGGCATTGCGCACGGACATGAAGCGAACCCTAGACGGTACCGTCGAGTCATGTGCCGACTGTTCGGGCTGCACGCCGACAGGTCCGTTGTGACGGCGACGTTCTGGCTGCTGGACGCTCCGGACAGCCTTGCGGCCCAGAGCAAACGAAACCCGGACGGCACCGGGCTCGGCGTGTTCGGCCGCGACGGTGTACCGGTGGTGCGCAAGCAGCCGATCGCGGCCTGGGCGGACACCCAGTTCGCATGTGAAGCGCACGAGATGAGCGGGACGACGTTCGTCGCTCACGTGCGATATGCGTCGACCGGCGACGTGAATGTCCGCAATACGCATCCGTTCCTGCAAGACAACCGGGTGTTCGCGCATAACGGCGTCGTGACTGGACTCGATGTGCTCGACGAGCGGCTGGCCGAGCTGTCGGTCGCCGACCTGGTGGGCGGCGAGACCGATAGCGAGCGGATTTTCGCGTTGATCACCGGCTGTGTCCGCGCATGCGGTGACGTCGAGACCGGACTCATCGACGCGATGACGTGGCTGGCCGCGAATGTGCCGGTGTACGCGGCTAATCTGTTGCTGGCCACCGCGACAGACATGTGGGCGTTGCGGTATCCCGAAACGCACGAGCTGTACCTGCTCGACCGCCGGGCCTGCGCAAGGGCGTTCGAGATGCAGACGGAGCGTATTCACGCGCGGTCGGCGCAACTGGACGAGCAGTCGTCGGTGGTGTTCGCCAGTGAACCGATGGACGACGACACAAAATGGCTTCTGCTCGAGCCCGGCGTGCTGGTGCACGTGGACGCCGGGCTGTCGATCACCCGACGCCTGGTGCTGGCCGATCCGCCGAAGCATCAGCTGACCCTGTCGGACCTGAGTCCGACCGCCGCCGCCTCACAGCACGCGTCGGTCGGTTAGCCTCCCGTCCGCGCGGGCACAGGAAGTTGCTGCCGTTGATGTTGATGCCGGTGGCGCATCGGGTGATGCTCTTACCGGTCTGGTCGATGGCGACGGCGCTCGCCAACCGCCGGTTCGGCCATCGTCCACACGAACGCAGACCGTTACGCGGCGCGCGCAGTAAGGTCCGCTGGTACAGGCCCCCATAGCCCAATTGGCAGAGGCAGCGGACTTAAAATCCGTCCAGTGTCGGTTCGAGTCCGACTGGGGGCACAGCATAACCGGTGTTCGAGCGGCCGGACGGGCGGCTTTGACACTTGGCTTGCGGCCGACCTCGCGGAGCAAACGCACAGTTCGGGCTCAGCG
>JAFAWC010000309.1 GCA_019242135.1 Mycobacteriaceae bacterium
TTCCCGTTGATGGTCACCGACGCCTGGCTGGGATGGTTGGGTTGCGATCCTGACGAGCACGCGGCGACACCAGCGACGGCAACCACCGCCGCGGACACCATGACGAATCGCGTGCGCACTCGATGAGAATACAAATTCTGCGATCGGTTTCGCCCGTAATTACGTCACGGTGCCAGCGACGACGGTCGCGGCCACCATGTCGGAGGCGAGCGCTCGCAGGGCGTCGGACGGCGGCACCGAGAGGATGCACAGATCACCGGGCTGGCCAGGCGCGACGCGTCGAGGCTGCGCCGGATGACCTGCGCAGCCAAGAAACATCTGCAGCGCCTGCAGCGGTTGGATTCGCTCCTCGGGGCCAAGCACGAAGCCAGCCGGAGTCTCACGGGTAACGGCGGCGCGCATCACGGCCCACGGGTCGAGTGCACCGAACGGGGCGTCGGTGCTCGCGGCAACCGCGACGCCGGCGCGCATCAACGAGGCGACCCGCCAGAGTTGCGGCTGTTCATCGGCGGGAATGTGGTGGCGGTATTGATCCCCACGTTCGGCGACAAAATTCGGCTGGGTCACGACGGTGACACCCAACGCGGCAAGCTCGCGCAGAGAACCGTCCGGCACCATCGCGGCATGCTCTATCCGATCCAGCGGATGGGACCCCGCCGTCCGCAGGGCCGCAATTGCGACGACGAGTTGGGTGGCCGTCACACAATGGATAGCCACCGGGACGTCATCGGCGTGGCGGTCGTTGATCCATTCGGTCAACCCATCGAGATCGAGTTCGTCGTCGTGCAGGATCTTTTTGCCCGGGGCCAGACACCGTACCCGCTGCCTGAATGCGGCGGTCAGGCCGGCGACGTCGTCACGGGTGAGGTCTGGAGTGGCGTCGGTGACGCCGGTGATCCCATAGGCCGCGCACAGGCGGGACAGTGCCGACAGATCCGGTTCGCGTCGCGGCACCTCCTTCGCGAGCCGGACATCACTGGTGGGGAGCCTTCCGTCAGGGTGGTCCGGACAGCCGATGCGCGCCAGCGCGGCCGAGTTGAGGATCCACAGTGCGCCGCTGCGGTGCTGCACACGTAACGGCGTCCCGCGCCGCACGGCGTCGAGACGGTCGCGGTCCAACTCGCCGGCCACAGACTCGTGGTAGCCGACAGCGCGGAGCCACCCGTCGGCCCCGGGCTGCGCAGCCGTGACGGCGCACGCGAACTCCGCGGCCGTGTGCACGGCGGGCGGCCCGACCCCGACGGAGTCGAGGGCCGCGGCCGCCGATCGCAGGTGCACATGATGGTCGTGCAGGCCCGGGAGGGTGGCACCCAGTTGTGCGTCCAGAACGGGCTCGCCGTGTCGCCGCGTCAGGGTCGGCGCCACGTCCGAGATGACGTCCCCGACGCGGATGTCGGCGACGCGGCCGTCGAGCAGGGTCGCCCGCCGGATCAGCATGCGATCGCACGCGCCTCGATGAGGTCGCGCACCCGGGAGTTGTCCGCGCCCAAGGCGTGGGCCGGGTGCGCCGGCAGGTCGGGCACCAGTGCTGCGGAATACTCGAGTTCGCCATCGGTTGACTTCGCGTAAGCAGCGGCGATGGCCGCCATCGACACGTCGATGATCACGCCGCCGCCTGCGGCCAACGCGTCGACCACGGCCGCGGTGGCCGCCAGCCCGGTCAGCGGATCGGCGATCGCGTCGCCGCAGAAGACCGGACCGTCTGCGCCGGGGATGACCAGGCCGCCCGCCACCGCAGCGTCATCACCGAATGCCACCCGGTCGGGATGGTCGCGTCCGTACCCGCTGATGCTTACCCACACTCGTCCCGGCCGGGCCGGGAGGTGCTCCGCCGACAGACCACGGCGCGCCAACGCAGCCGGTCGCGAGCCCTCAATCACCACATCGGCCGTCCGTAACAGACGGGGAAGTTCGTCAGAATCGAAACTCGTTGAAAAGCTGAGCTTTCCGGCGTTCAGCCAGTCGTAGAATCGTCGGTCGCCGCCGCGGGTGCCGTCCGGGCGGCCGGCGGTTTCCACCTTCACGACGGTGGCGCCGGCGGCGGCGAGCAGTCGACCGGACAGCGGTCCCGCCCACATTGACGACATGTCGACCACCAGCAGGTCGGTCACGGCGCGTGGCCTGGCCGGATTGTGCTGAGTGATGACCGGATCACTGGCCGGGGTCTCGCCAAGTGTCGCGGCAGGCATGTCCAGCAGGCGGGCGCGCGCCACGAGATCGGCAGCGCGGCGGGTAGCGGCGACGTCGGCCAGGGCTTTCCACGGATCACCAACGTCGGGTATCTCCAATAGCGCGGGGACAGCATCGCGGTCTTCGGTGCGGCTGAGCGTGAGCGCGCACCACCCGTCCGCGACGTGCAGGAGGCGGCTGGCGCCGCCGGCCGAGACACGTGTCGGCGGGTCAAACCCCAGCAAGGCGGCGCGCCCGGTGATTATCTCTGCCGGATCGATCCTGATCCGGCGGCCGTCGAGACGGCGGATGCGGTCCTCGATCGCGGTTGCGATGGCGCCGGCCCGCAACAGCGCGCCCGCCGGAAGAGCCCACGACCCCACGTTTCCTATTGTCGTCGCACCGCCGGCCACTATGCGACGGCGTCGATCAAGCACCAGTCCAGAGCTTGCACGGGGGTGAGAGTGCGCCCGGACAGCACCAGGTAGGCGGTGCGCCACCGGCCTATTCGCCTGGTGATACTGATCGTGCCGCCCGCCCCGGGAATCAAGCCGAGCGCCAACTCGGGCAGGCCGATCGTCGACGCCGGGTTCGCCTGCACCCGCCCGCAGAACGCCGCCATCTCAAGTCCGCTACCGAGAACCTGGCCGTGCACGCGAGCGATTAGGCGCTCGCCCAACCGCTTTGCCAACTCGTCGAGCATCAGCGCCGGGCTGTGGCGAGTGCGGGCGAAGTGGGCGGTCGCAGGGTTCTCGAATGAACCGAACTCGGCGAGGTCACCGCCACTGCAGAACGAGGGCCCGTTACCGGCGAGAACGACCTCGCGAATCGACGTGTCGTGGATGGCGACGGTCAGCCCGTCGAGCAAGGCTTGCCGCATCCCGGTGGAGAACGCGTTGTGCCGGGCC
>JAFAWC010000551.1 GCA_019242135.1 Mycobacteriaceae bacterium
GTAGGACCGTAGGTTTTGAAGTTGTCGGCGTCTTCGACGTCGATGCCGACGGTCGGATCACGCGCTGGCGTGACTACTACGATCTGCCGACCTTCGTGGAGCAGATGACCTCAGCGATGGCGACGCACGGTTGACGAGCAAGCCCGCAGTTCAGTCTTGACCTCAAAACGTCCTTCGGCCAATCGATGCCGCACCGCGTCACAGCACTACAGACCGGTCCGATCCTTGATGCGCTGCCTTACCGATTCCTTTCCGCTGGCCAGGGTCGCCCAGCCCAAGCGAGTGGCGCGCCACTCGGCGTGGGGCGCCGAGTCCCCCCACCAAGCTACGCAGGCCAGTTCGGCGTGGTCTAGCAGCTGCATCGCCTCCAATATTGGGCTGAGCAGCAGCTCGTTGGCGTGGGGGCGGATAGATACGGCCTTGATTGTGTTGTTGGAGAAGTCGGGATACCCACGCAACAGCCACGTGACGAGGTCGTCCTGCGACACTGTCTTGCCGGACTGACCTGGTCCATTTGGGCCTAACGCCACCATCAGCTCGGCGGCCAGGTCCGCCGGGGGCACACTCTGCGCCCAGTTGATCATGGGTCGTGCAGCGTCGAGTGCGACGTTAATCTCTTCTGGCGATGCCCTGAACAGTGGCATGACACCCTCCTAGGAGTAGTCGCCCACGGCAAATCGACGGTGCGAGCGTACGCCCGCCGGAGGCCGGGCGCGCGGATGTCCTGGTCGAGATGAATCTGGCTTCAACAGGGGACGGAACGGGTAGGGCGCAACTCCTCGCGGGGTGCAGTCTTCCCGATCCGGGCCAGCGATAAACGGCCCACCATGCCGGTCCGGATCCCCGAACTTGTCGGCGTCGAGTCCTACACTCGCGATGCCCGGGGAGCGAGGCCGAACGGAGGGCGGGTCGACATGAGATTTATCCACACCGCCGACTGGCAGCTCGGCATGACTCGACATTTTCTCAACGGCGAGGCCCAGGCGCGCTATTCGGCTGCGCGCCGCCACGCGGTGAGTGTGCTGGGCACGGTGGCCGATGAGACGGGCGCCGAATTCGTCGTGGTCGCAGGGGATGTGTTCGAGCACAACCAGCTCCACCCCCGCGTCGTCAGCCAGTCGCTGGAGGCCATGCGGGCCATCGGCAAGCCTGTCTATCTGCTGCCGGGTAACCATGACCCGCTGGACGCCTCGTCCGTCTACACCAGCGCGTTGTTCCTCGCCGAGCGGCCGGAGAACGTCCACGTGCTCGACCGCTGCGGTGTCCACGACGTGCGCCCGGGCCTGCAGATCGTCGCCGCCCCGTGGCGGGCGAAGGTCCCGACCACTGATCTCGTCGCCGAGGCACTCGACGGACTGGCGCTTGACGGAGTCACGCGGGTCCTGGTCGCGCACGGCGGGGTCGACGCGCTCGACCCCGATTCGGCCAAGCCGTCGGTGATCTCGCTTCAGACGGTGCACGCCGGGCTGAACTCGGGAGCGGTTCACTATGTCGCGTTGGGCGACCGGCATTCGCGCACCAGTGTCGGCGACACCGGGCGGGTGTGGTACTCCGGGTCGCCGGAGGTCACGAACTACGACGACGTCGAGCGCGACCCCGGTCACGTGTTGGTGGTTGACATCGACGAAACCGATCCCGCACGACCCGTGACCGTAACCGCCCACTCGGTTGGCCGGTGGCGCTTCGTAACCCTTCGCCGGCCGGTGGACAGCTCCCGCGACATCACCGATCTGGACATTAACCTCGACGGGTTGCCCGATAAGGACTGCACGGTCGTGCGGCTTGCGCTGACGGGATCACTGAGCGTCACGGACCGCGCCGCACTCGACGCCTGCCTCGATCGGTATGCGCGGCTGTTCGCCTCGCTGCGAATGTGGGAGCGGCACAGCGACATTGCGGTTATTCCCGAGGATGCGGAGTTCGCAGACCTCGGCGTCGGCGGTTTCGCGGCCGCAGCCGTTGAGGAACTGGTGGCGACCGCACGCTCCGGCGATGAAGCGGCCGACGACGCGCATGCCGCCCTTGCGCTGCTGTTGCGGCTCACCGGCGGTGAGCGGCCCGTGCGACGGGCAGATGACGCCGAGCACGGTGCGGCATGAAGCTGCACCGCCTGATCCTGACGAACTACCGCGGCATCGCGCACCGCGATATCGAGCTGCCCGGCAACGGCGTGATCGTCGTCAGCGGTGTCAACGAGATCGGCAAATCGTCGATGATCGAAGCAATCGATCTGCTGTTGGAGGCCAAGGACCGCTCGACCAAAAAGGAAGTCAAACAGGTCAAGCCCACTCATGCCGACGTCGGTGCTGAAGTAGGTGCCGAAATCAGCACCGGGCCTTATCGATTCATCTACCGCAAGCGCTTCCACAAGAAATGCGAGACCGAGCTCACCCTGCTCGCCCCCCGGCGCGAGCAGTTGACCGGCGACGAGGCACACGAACGAGTGCGCGCGATGCTCGCCGAGACCGTGGACATGCAGTTGTGGCGCGCCCAGCGTGTGCTGCAGGCGTCCTCGACAGCACCGGTCGACCTGTCCGGCTCCGACGCACTGTCGCGCGCGCTCGACATGGCCGGTCAGAGTTCGCTGACCGGTGACGAACCACTGCTGGTCGACCGCATCGAGGCGGAATTCTCCCGGTACTTCACACCCACCGGGCGGCCCACGGGGGAGTGGGCCGACGCGACGGACCGGCTCGCCGACGCCGACGCGGAGGTGGCGCGCTGCGCGGCGGCGGTCGCCGAAGTCGACGACTGCGTACGTCGGCATGCAGAGCTCTCGCGACATTGGGCGGCTGTGGGCGCTCAGCGGCAATCCGCGGAGCAGCGGCTCGCCGCGGCCCGTGCCGCGGCCGCAGTCACCACCGAGTTGACCGCGGAACTCAGGGAAGCGGAGGCCATTGCCGCGGCGGCGCAGAGCACGGCGGAGGTCTCCGCCGTAGCGGTCGCTGAGCGCCAGCGGCTCGCCGGCGATGTCGTCGACCGCGACCGCGCGGTCGCCGACCTGGACGCCGAAGCTGCCCAGGCCGGCGACGACGAGTCGATCGCGCGTGACGTCGCAGACATCGCCGCGGCTGCCGCCCAGCAATCCGGTGCGGTGCTCCTCGAGGCGCAGACCCGCATCGAGGCCGCCCGGGCCACGTTCGACGGGGTGTCCGACCGAGACGAAGCGAACCGGCTCGCGTCGCGGCTCGCCAAGGTCGACGCCACGCACCGTGAGATCGGCGTGGTCGAAGAAGCAGTCGACGCGAGCACAGTCACCGAC
>JAFAWC010000572.1 GCA_019242135.1 Mycobacteriaceae bacterium
AAGCGCAATGACTCATCCCGAGGTAACCGGCTTCCCCGACGCTTATCTGTCGGCCCGCACGATCACCACCCCGGCCGGCGCCCCGCGCGCCGGCCAGCCCACATGGAACACCCAGCGCGGCTCGTCGATGCCGACGCACCGCTACCGCTCATTCGCCGATGAGGTTGAGCCGATTCGGTTGCCCGACCGCACGTGGCCCGATCGCGTCCTCACGCACGCCCCGATGTGGTGCGCAGTCGACCTGCGCGACGGCAACCAGGCGCTGATCGATCCCATGAGCCCGGCGCGCAAGCGCCGCATGTTCAACCTGCTGGTGCGGATGGGCTATAAGGAGATCGAGGTGGGTTTCCCGTCCGCCAGCCAGACCGACTTCGACTTCGTCCGCGAAATCATCGAGCAGGGCGCGATTCCCGGCGACGTCACGATCCAGGTGCTCACACAGTGCCGACCGGAGCTGATCGAGCGGACGTTCCAGGCCTGCGAGGGCGCCCCGCGCGCCATCGTGCACTTCTACAACTCGACGTCGATCCTGCAGCGCCGGGTGGTGTTCCGCGCCGACCGCGACGCCGTGTTGGCCATCGCCGTCGACGGTGCCCGCAAGTGCATCGAACAGGCCGCCAAATACCCTGGCACGCAATGGCGTTTCGAGTACTCGCCGGAGTCCTACACTGGAACGGAACTGGAGTACGCCGTCGAGGTATGCAACGCCGTCGGCGAGGTCATCGCACCGGCGCCGGAGAACCCGATCGTCTTCAATCTACCTGCCACCGTCGAGATGGCCACTCCCAACGTCTACGCCGACTCGATCGAATGGATGCATCGCAACCTGGCTCGCCGCGATGCTGTGATCCTGAGTCTGCATCCGCACAACGACCGCGGAACCGCTGTTGCCGCAGCCGAATTGGGTTTTCAGGCAGGTGCCGACCGGATCGAGGGCTGCCTGTTCGGCAATGGCGAGCGCACCGGCAACGTATGCCTTGTGACGCTGGGCCTGAACCTGTTCAGCCGCGGTGTCGACCCCCAGATCGACTTCTCCAACATCGACGAGGTGCGGCGCACGGTGGAGTACTGCAACCAGTTGCCCGTCAACGAGCGCCATCCGTACGGCGGCGACCTGGTGTACACCGCGTTCTCCGGCAGCCACCAGGACGCGATCAACAAGGGCCTGGACGCCATGAAGGTCGCCGCGGACGAGGCCGACGCGGACGTCGATGACATCTTGTGGCAGGTCCCCTATCTGCCGATCGACCCCAAGGACGTCGGCCGCACATACGAGGCGGTGATCCGGGTCAATTCGCAGTCGGGCAAGGGCGGAGTCGCCTACATCATGAAGGCCGACCACGGCCTGATGCTGCCGCGGCGGTTGCAGATCGAGTTCTCCCAAGTGATCCAGAAGATCACCGACGGCGAGGGCGGTGAGGTGTCGTCGAAGGAGATGTGGGACGTCTTCGCCGACGAATATCTGACGCCGGTGCGTCCACTCGAGCGGATGCGGCAGCGGATGACCGCCGCCGAAACCGACGGTGGCACCGACACGATCGAGGTGACCGTCAAGATCGACGGGTCCGAGGTCGAGATCGTCGGCGCCGGCAACGGGCCGCTGGCCGCGTTCGTCGACGCGCTGGGCGCCGTGGACGTGCACGTGCACGTGCTGGACTACTTCGAGCATGCGATGTCTGCAGGCGAGGAGGCCCAGGCCGCTGCCTACGTGGAGGCGTCCATCGGTGGCCGCACGGTGTGGGGGGTCGGGATAGCGACGTCGATCACCACCGCGTCGCTGCGGGCGGTGGTGTCGGCCGTCAACCGGGCGGCGCGGCCGTAGGTCGCGTCGTAGATCACGTCGCAGGTCGCGGGGGCAGGGCCGCCAGCCAGTCGTCGGAGAGCAGTTCCAGCAGCTGGCCGTCCGGGTCGCGGATCATCGCCGACTGCTCGGTGACCGTTTCTGGCACCACCTGGCCGCCGAAAGCGTCGACCATCGCCAGCACGCCGGCCAGATCCGACACCGAAAGCGACACGTGGGTGAGCCCCACGTGATCCACCTTGCGCTCAAGGCCGGTGTGAACTTCGCGGTTCGCGTAGTCGAGCAGTTCGAGCACCAAGCCGTCGCGGACGAGATAGGTCGCGTGCAGGCCGATCGGCTTGTCCAGCTGCAGCAGCTTGTCGGTGCCGTCGTCGGGCGGTTCGAGCTCCCACCAGAACTGGAAACCGAGCAAGCCCTCGTAGAACCGGCGCGACCGACCGCGATCGGCGACGCACAACCCGACATGGTTGAAAACCGTTCTGGCCATCACGGGGCACCGTAGCGCGTGAGCATGACTGGTTCGCCGCCGTCGATCAGCACGGTGGCCCGTTGCAGGCAGCCCCCGACGCCGTCCTCGGCGACCCAGGACTGCACGCTGAGCACCATGCCGTCGGTCAGTGCGGCGGCCCCGCCGCGGCCCAGGCCGATCACCGGAGGCTCGGCGCCGAGGCCCAGTCCGTGGACCAGCGGAACCGGCGGTTGCGGATTGCCTGTGCCCTGCCAGGCCCGGTGCAGGTCCGCGCCGGTGTTGCCGGCTTGACAGGCACCGAGCAGCGCCGCCATGCCGCGCGCGCACCCGGCGGCCAGCTCCTGGTAGCCGGGCGGGGCCGAGCGCCCGACAATGCGGGTGCGCGCCAGGCCGGCCTGATACCCGGCGTAGAGCGCACCCGGCGCGAGCACCACCAGTTCGCCGTCTCCGACCGGGCGGTCGGAGACCACGTGGCGGAACCGCACCGGACCACGGGCGGGGGTGGCGAAGCAGACGCTGTCCGAGGGCGCGATCGGGGCACCGAGGGAGGCGATGGTCCGGTAGTACACGCCGAGCAGCTCGCGCTCGGTGATACCCGGTGCGATGGCGTCGTCCAGCGCGCCGAGCGCCGCCTCGGCGATCGCCGACGCCACCTGCAGGCAGGTGACCTCGTCTGACGTCTTGACCCGTCTGGCCGCGGCAATCACCGGGGCGGCGTCAACCAGCTCCGCGGACGGCAGCGCCTGGGAGAGCAGCGCGGCGAACATCGGTGTCAGGCCGTCCGTGCCGACCCGGTGGGACTCGCGCAGGCCCGGGATCCTCGCGATTGAG
>JAFAWC010000359.1 GCA_019242135.1 Mycobacteriaceae bacterium
GGTAATAGCCGTACTGCAACACGTTGTCCCAGCCGGGCGGAATCCAGTGGGCGATCTTTTCCGGCCCGAGCGCGAGCAGCGGCAAGACCACGATTGCGATGACGAGCATCACGACGTAGATGCCCAGGGCGAAGAAACGCTGGCGCACCGGGTGGCGCAGTGGTGTCTGGCCGTGGGCCTCGACGACCGAGTCGACGAACGCGGAAATGGCCGACGAGCCGGCCCACAGCGAGAGCACAAATCCGACGGACGCCACCTCGCCCCGGGCGCCCTTGACCACGTCGGTGATCGTCGGCGCGATGATCTCGTTCACCACACTCTGCGAGAAGAAACTGTCGGCCGCACTGATCAGCCGGTGCTCGATCATCGGCAGCGTCTCCGGCCCGAACACCGGCGCGACGTAGGCCAGCGTGCCGAGCAATCCCAGCAGCAGCGGCGGCAGCGAGAGCACCTGCCAAAACGCGGCCTCGGCGGACTCGGAGAAGATCGAGTCGTCCCACGCCTTCGCCAACGTCCGCTTGAGGATGCGGAAGATGTGATGTTTCGACGGTTTCACCGGTGCCTGGTCAGTCATGACCAACCCAGCATTGCCGACGGATGGCGCTCCTGCCCAGCCAATGCCGCAGATCGTGGCCGATCAGTGTTGTCGGCTGGTCTCCGGTCGGGCCTGCGGGCCGGGTCAGGCCTGTACCGGCGCGCCGACCTCAAGCACGGCGGCAAGCTCAACCAGCTTCGTCTCGTGTTGATTGGCGTGATGCTGGCAAAACAGCAGCTCACCCCCGGACGGCAGCTTGGCGCGGACCCGAGCAGCGGCGCCGCAACGGTCGCAGCGGTCAGCCCTGGTCAATTCGGGACTGGCAAGCGTTGCGGTCATGGCCCCTCCGTTCTCGCTCAAGCGGCTGGCCGCCTGGTGCGTCTCTCTACTCTGACAGACACATTCCGGTTCGGCCTTGTTCCACGGCGCCATGGGAGTGTGGCATGTCTCACGTTCTGCATCGCCCGAGGTCGACAGATGGTTACCCACATGTCGGTGTTGTTACATATCTGTTCTTCAGCGGATTGGGCGCTGGCGCAGTGCCGCGGCGAACACCGGCCCTTGTCGCTTCGCGAGGCGGGCTTCGTGCACCTGTCGACCCCACAGCAAGTGCATCTGCCCGCCAACCGCCTCTACCGCGCACGCACCGATCTCGTGCTCTTACACATCGACACCACTCGGCTCGTGTCGCCGTTGCGGTGGGAACCGGGCGATTCGTCGGATCCAGCGGCGATGCGGTTCCCGCACCTTTACGGCCCGCTGCCGGTGACGGCGGTGATCGCCGTCAGCGACTACCGACCGGGGGACGACGGGCGGTTCGCACGATTGGTCTGCGGTTCGCACGATTGGTCTGCTTAGACTGACCGATCGTGGCCATGCTCGTCGGTTTCACGCCGTGGATCGTCTATTGGATTCTTGTCGGCAACGTGCCGTTCACCACCGCGGTACTGGTGGCGCTCGCGGTCGCCGTGCTGTCGTTCGTGATCGGACGGATCAGACACGCGCCCGGCTGCACACTCGAGATCGGCGCTATCGGAACGTTTTTGGTTCTCACAGCTCTGACGTTCACCCTCAGCGACTCGTTCATGGAGCGGTGGATCCAGCCGTTGAGCAACGCCGGTATCTTCCTCGTCGCTCTCACCGGCGCCCTCATCGGCAGACCCTTCGTCCGCGAGTTCGCCGAAGTCGAACAGCCTCCCGAAGTGCTTGAGAGCGACGTGTTCCGCCGGATCACCACGGTGCTGACCTGGATCTGGGTCGCCGCCTTCGCCGGGATGACGGTGTCCTCGTGCATTCCGCCGATCGTGTACGGCGGCGCCACGATTCTCGACACGAAGACGCCGCTATCCTTCGTCTGCTACTGGGTCATTCCGTTTTCGCTTCTGGGTCTGGCGGCGCTCGCGTCGCGCGTGCTGCCCGAACGGATGACACCGGACCCGGAGGACATCGTCCGCCACACCACCTTCGTTGCCTACGACGAAGCCACGATCGATGAGCTGTACTACCTCGCGCAGGAACACGCCAATCGCGAGGTCGGTGCGGGCAAGGAACCGTACGACGTCAAGGTCGGCGGCAAGGGAACTCCTCTGGTGGGCGACGAATCCCGGAATTCCTGGCCCTCGACGTACAAGGTGCGTCCGCGCCGGCAGTGAACCCGGGCAGGGCTGCGAGGCAAGCCACATGCCGGGTTGAGCCGAGGGCTGAGCTGCGCAACGTTTTTTGTTGCGCTAGGATGGGGTCGTGCCGGTGTCGACCCAGGAAAAGGTAACGGCGCTGAGTCAGGATTTGGGCTCGCAGCGGCGGCTGGCCGAGTTGCTCGGCGTCAACGCCGCGCAGGTCACCCGGTGGCGGCGCGGTGAGGGAATCGATGATCTCAACGCGGCGCGGGTGGATCTGTTGGAGCTGGTGATGGCGCAATTACTCCGCCTGTACGCGGCCGAGGCGGCCGAGCCCTGGCTGGTCGGGATGAACCCGAGCCTGGGAGGGCGCCGGCCCATCGACCTGATTCGCCGCGGTCAGACGCGCGAGGTGCTCGACGCGATCGCCAATGAGCGAGCCGGCAACTTCGCATGAGGCTGTGGCGGGTCCTGCCCTGGGACCCGTCCGCGCCGGCGGGCCGCGCCGGCCACGCGCTGTGGGTGCCTCGGGAGTTCCAGGGCAGCGGGCGTCACGACGCGCCGGATCGGTACGGCTGTCTGTACCTGGCTGAAGTGGCCGTTTCGGCCGTCGCCGAGATGCTCGCGCCGTTTCGCGGCACCGGGGATCTGCTTCCCGCCTTCCTCGTGCGCTCGGGTCGACAGCTCGCTCTAGCTGAGTTGGAGTTGGCCACCGACGCAACGCTTATCGACCTGGACGAGCCTGCGGTGCTGGCGGCAGAGTCACTGCGTCCGTCGATCGTGGCGACCGGTCAGCGCTCAGTCACGCAGGCCTATGCGGTCGCCCAGTTCGAGCGCCATCCGGAGGCGAGCGGACTTCGATGGTGGTCGACTCTGGAGGCCAGCTGGATTCAGGTCACGCTGTTCGACCGCGCGCTAAGTCAGTTGAGCGTGCACAAGATTCGGATGCTAACCATCGACGACGAGGCCGTGATGACAGCCGCGTCGCACCTAGGCCTTGCGTGAGCGAACAGCCCCGCGTAATCCACCCCTCAGCAGCAAGGCCGTTGGCGAGTCGCTGCGGCGCGACAGCGCGGTGCCTGAGGCCGACCGGCCGGCCTGATGGGACAGCGGCACCACGGTCGCCATGGCGCGTTAGTCGAGGTAGTCGCGCAGCACCTGAGAACGGCTGGGGTGTCACAGTTTTGACATCGTCTTCGACTCGATCTGGCGGATGCGCTCGCGGGTGACGCCGTAGACCTGACCGATCTCGTCGAGCGTGCGGGGTTGCCCATCGGTCAACCCGAACCGCAGCCGCACCACACCGGCCTCGCGCTCCGAGAGAGTCTCCAGCACGGACTGCAGTTGATCCTGCAGAAGTGTGAACGACACGGCGTCAACGGCCACCACAGCCTCGGAATCCTCGATGAAATCGCCGAGCTGAGAATCGCCCTCATCACCGATGGTCTGGTCCAGCGAGATCGGTTCACGCGCATACTGCTGGATCTCCAGCACCTTTTCGGGCGTGATGTCCATCTCCTTGGCGAGCTCCTCGGGCGACGGCTCGCGGCCGAGGTCCTGCAACAGCTCGCGCTGGATGCGGCCGAGCTTGTTGATCACCTCGACCATGTGCACAGGGATGCGGATGGTGCGGGCCTGGTCGGCCATCGCCCGGGTGATCGCCTGACGGATCCACCAGGTGGCATACGTGGAAAACTTGTAACCCTTGGTGTAGTCGAATTTTTCGACGGCGCGGATCAAGCCGAGGTTGCCCTCCTGGATCAAGTCCAAGAACGCCATGCCGCGTCCGGTGTAGCGCTTGGCCAACGACACCACCAACCGCAGATTCGCCTCGAGCAGGTGGTTCTTGGCGCGATCGCCGTCGCGGCAGATCCACGCCATGTCGCGGCGTTGAGCGGGGGGCAACTTCTCGCCGCGCTCGGTGAATTCCGACATCAGCTGAGTGGCGTAGAGCCCAGCCTCAATCCGCTTGGCCAGCTCCACTTCCTCCTCGGCGTTCAGCAGCGCCACCTTGCCGATCTGCTTGAGATAGGCGCGCACCGAGTCGGCCGACGCGGTGAGCTCTGCATCCTTGCGGGCCTGGCGCAGCGCCTCGGATTCCTCCTCGTCCCAGACGAAGTCGCCGGAGGCCTTGTCTTTCTCGCTCGGCTCGACGATCTCTTCGTCGTCGGCTGCCGATACTTCTTCGTCGGTGGTGGCGCCGTCCGTCTTGGCCTCTGGCTCGACGTCGTCTGAAGTCGCATCTGCTGCGTCAACCTCGTCGACGACGACCTGTTCAACCTCGTCGACACCTTCTTCGAGGTCTTCGAGTTCGAGATCGGGTTCTTCGACGTCGAGGTCGCCGGGCTCGGCGTCTACGAGCTCCAGATCAGATTCGAGTTCGTCGACGGACTCGTCGATCTCGACAGGCGTCGGCTCGACCTTCACCGGCGCCGCCGGCTTCTTTGCGCGGCTACGCGCCGGGGGAGCGGCGGGCTCCTCGGTCGTGGCTTTGGCACGTGCGGTGCGCGGCTTGCCCGCGGTCTTCGCGGGCGCTTTGTCCGGCGCCTTGGCCGGGGCGGGCTTGGTCGCCTTGGCCGGCTTGACCGCCGCCTTGGCCGCCTTCGGAGTCTTGGCCGTCTCGGTTGCCTTGGCTGTTTTCGTCGTCTTGGTCGCGCGCTTGGCCGGCGCGGATCCGTTCGCAGCCTTCGCCGGTGTCCGTTTGGCGGGAGTCTTGGTGGCGGTGCGCTTCACCGGCTCTTTGGTCGCCGGGCCTGCTTTCGTCGCTGCCACGTACTCCCCTTCGCCTCTGCCGACCTCGCTGCGGCCGCGCGGCAGATACCGTGGCCGGCTGCCGTGCGCTATGTCGAATGTCGGCGTGTTACCAATCTCGGATTCTCGCCGCTTTCTTCATTTGCGGCCGCCGCCGACCATTGTAACGACAGCGCGCGATCAGACCGCGCTCACCGCGCTGATTCCCCTGGTCGGATCCACCTGCGCGGCCACGGCCGCACCGACGATGCCCGCGGTGTTCTGCAGCGCTGCGGCCACGACCGGCGTCCGGCACTCCAACAGCGGGAGCCACTTGTCGGCTTTGCGGCTGATGCCGCCGCCGGCGATGAACAGGTCGGGCCACAGAGCGTTCTCGATCGCGACCATGACCTTCGTCACCTCCGGTGCCCAGCGCTTGTAGCTCCAGTCGTGCTTGTCCTTGACCGAGGACGCGGCCCGATGCTCGGCCTCCTTGCCCCCGACCTCGATGTGTCCGAATTCGGTGTTGGGTAGCAGCACCCCGTTGTGGATCAGTGCCGACCCGATGCCGGTGCCGAACGTCAGCAACACGATGACGCCACCCTGACCCTGTCCCGCGCCGAACTGCACTTCGGCTATTCCGGCGGCGTCAGCATCGTTGAGCACCGTGACCGCCTGGCCGTCCAGGGCCGAGCCGATCACCTCGGTGGCCTTCGTGCCGATCCAGGACTTGTCGACGTTGGCGGCGGTGCGCACCACGCCGTTGGTCACGACGCCCGGGTAGGTCACGCCGAGCGGCTCGGTCCAGCCAAATTCCCTGACCACCGCCGCGATCGTGGTGGCGACCGCCTCGGGGGTGGCGGGCTGCGGCGTCGGCAATTTGTACCGGTCGCCGATGAGATGGCCGGTGTCCAAGTCGACGATGCCGCCCTTGACGCCACTGCCGCCGACGTCGATGCCGAATCCGCGACGATGCGATCCAGCGGCGCTTTTTGTTTCGGGGAGGGGGGTGGCGGTCATGGACGCTCCTCGGCGGGGCGGGGGACTGGTGACGCGACCCCAACCCTACTGGCTGGCTGGGTGCGCGGTGGCGCGAGTGACGATTCGCGTGCTGCGATATTGCGGTGACCCCACGTGGCGCCGAGGTGGCCGAACTGCGCTCGGTTGCCGAACAACTCGCGACCGAGGCGGCGCAGTTCGTCCGCGCGCGCCGCCCCGAGGTTTTCGGCTCGGGTCGTCCCGATCCCGCCGATGCGGCGGTGCAGTCCAAGAGCAGCCGCACCGATCCGGTGACGGTCGTGGACACCGAGACCGAGCGGCTGCTGCGCGACCGACTGGCTCGGATGCGACCCGGGGAAGCCGTGCTCGGCGAGGAAGGCGGCGGATCTGGCTCGCGCGGACGGTCGGTGAGCTGGGTGCTCGACCCGATCGACGGCACGGTCAACTTCGTGTACGCAATTCCCGCGTACGCGGTGTCGGTGGCCGCCCAGGTCGATGGCCGATCGGTGGCCGGAGCGGTCGCCGATGTCACCGGTGCCCGGGTGTACACCGCCGGAATCGGCCAGGGAGCACATGTGGTCGATTCCTTGGGAACGCGGGAGAGCCTGCACTGCAACACGATTGACGACTTGTCGATGGCGCTCGTCGGAACCGGGTTCGGGTACTCCACACAGCGTCGGGCCGCACAGGCCGCGGTGCTGACTGGGCTGCTGCCGCGGGTGCGCGACGTCCGCAGGATCGGTTCGGCCGCGCTGGACTTGTGCATGGTGGCCGCAGGCCGGCTGGACGCCCACTACGAGCACGGACTCAAGGTCTGGGACTGGGCCGCCGGAGCGTTGATCGCCGCCGAGGCCGGCGCGCACGTGCACCTGCCGGGACCGAGAGAGCCCGCGCTCACGGTGGCGGCAGCACCAGGGATCGCCGAGGCGCTGCGCGATCTACTGGCTAGTCTCGGAGCCGGCGTCGAGCTGCCCGAGAACTGACGACTCAGCAGGCGCCGTTGTGGATCTTCGGCAGCAGCGACAGGTCAGGCGGAGCCGTCGCCTCCGGCCGGAGGCTGGCCAGCATCGCGTCGATGCTGTCGCTGCGGCTGAGGGTTTTGAACTCGGTGCCCAGCACCAGGTCCACGGTGTCATCCGGCCGGTCGTCCTGATACAGCTCCACGCACGGCGCGACCAGCCACACCGACGCCGCAGCTGACTGCCCTGCTCTGCCGAACCGGAGCTGGCCCTGACAGACCAGCCTGGTGTTGGCATACACCGTGTCGTTGGCCGCACTGGGCTGGCCGAACCCGAGGTCGTGCAGCCCGCCCGCGACGTTGGCCGCCTGGCCGCCTTGTCCACTGGCGTTGAGCACCCGAACCTTCGTGTCGGCCAGCCGCGCCGGTGCGACATCGGTCATATTGGTCCGCGACACCTGCTCACCGAGCGTCGGTTGGGACGGGTCGCTGCGGCCCGGCGGAGGATTGCAGGCGATCGCCTCGCGGGCGGCAGACGGCCGGGTCAAGACGATCGCCCAGACAATCATCGTGACCACGCCCAGCGCCGCTCCCACGATGAGTGCCGGCCGGTAATTACGCCGCCGAAACGGCCGTCCCCGCCGGTCAACGGCGGTTCCTTCGGTGATGAGTGCGACCACCCCTGCACTGTAGAGGCAGGTGTCGACAGCCATCACAACCCCGACCTCGAAATTGTGA
>JAFAWC010000555.1 GCA_019242135.1 Mycobacteriaceae bacterium
CGCCCGCCGTGGTGATCGACGCGCCGAACACGAAGGCAAACAGCAGGACGAACATGATCGGCTGCGTGGTGACGTCGCTCAGCATCTCGGGCATACGTTTGGTGTGGATCATGTTGCGTTTCACCATGATCCAAGATTGCTGTGCCAGGTTCGTGGGGCGGGTCGCCGGGCCGCGCGACTGCGCGGCCAGGCGCCGCGTGACGGTGGTCATGCCGGTTCCTCCTCCGCGTGGTCCCCGGACCCGGCGCGGTGACCGGTCAGCGACAAGAAGACGTCGTCGAGGCTCGGACGCGACAACCCGATGTCATCGACCGCGACATCGCTGTCGCGCAGCCAGCCCGCAACGCGCCACATGTCGGCGAGCCCGTCGGCGGCCGCGGTCAGCCGTCGCGCGCCGCGATCGACGAACACCTCCGCGCCGGTCTTGCGCAGCAGCGCGGCGGCTACCGCGAGGTCGTCGGCGTGGGACACCGTCACCACCAGGCTGGCGTGACCCGCCCGCTGCTTCAGCTGCAGCGGGGTGCCCTCGGCGATGACCCTGCCCCTGTTCATCACCACGATGTTGTCGGCCAACTGATCGGCCTCCTCCAGGTATTGCGTGGTGAGCAGCGCGGTGGTGCCGTCGTCCACCAGTCGGCGCAGCACGTCCCACAGCTCATTTCTGCTGTGCGGATCCAGACCGGTGGTGGGTTCGTCGAGGAACAGCACCGGCGGGTTCGGCAGCAGGCTCACGGCGAGATCAAGGCGTCGCCGCATCCCGCCGGAATACGACTTAACGGTCCGGTCAGCAGCATCGGCTATCGAAAACCGTTCCAGCAGTTCGTCGCTCAGCCGGGCCAACTCGCGTCGTGCGATGCCGTAAAGCCCGCCGATCATCCGGATGTTTTCCCGACCGGTTAGCAACTCGTCAACGGTCGCGACCTGGCCCGTCAGCCCCATGTTGCGCCGCACCATGTCGGGCTGCTTGCAGATGTCGTAGCCGGCCACCCGCGCGGTCCCGCTAGTCGGTTTGGTCAGCGTCGTCATCATCCGCACCGTGGTGGTCTTGCCGGCGCCGTTGGGGCCCAGCAGCCCAAGCACAGTGCCGTGCGGCACCGCAAAACTCACGCCGTCGACGGCCACGCCGGCGCGGAACGCCTTGACCAACTCGATTGCTTCGATGGCCGGCTGGGATCCGGGCATACCCCAAACGGTAACGACCCGCACGGACACCGTGCCATCGGTTTTCGCCGACGGACAGGGGGCGCGGCGGGCGCCGCCAACCCCGCCCTACCGGTTCAGGATTTCTGCTGCCACCACTTGTACAGATCGTCGATGGAAGTTCCGTGGATCACCGCAACGAAATTCTTCGAGTTCTCCGTCCATATCACCACCGCATTGCCGTTCTGGGTACCGCATGCGAGTTGACCTGCCGCCTGCGTCGGGCTGCTGGTGTAATGCCACGTCCCGGGTGACTGGATCCCGTTGGGGCAGGTCTGCAGCTGGGCGGCTGACGTGATGTTCTTGAACTGGTCATCGAGCGGGCTCTGATCGCCGTAAAGCCAGAACGTCGCGCTGTCGGGGCCGCCGTCGAGCGCGTCGCAGTCCAAGGTGGACAGTGCGTTGTCTTTCGCCGGGTGCTGCGGAGTGCACGTGCTGCGCTGGTACCCGGCGTGGGTGATCAGGCCGATGAGGTTGTCGTCGTCGGCGGTGTAGCCCGACGGCGGCACGCTGGGTGTGGTCGTGGTGGTACCGGATCCGCCCGTGGACAGCACGCCGGTCGTGACCAGCACGACGGCGACAACCACGGCCAGGATGACGGCCACCCCCACACCGATGAGCCACGGCGGAACCTTCGGGCCCCTCGTCGGCGAACCCGCCGCAGGTTGGAACCCCGTCCACGGGGACTGGGCGGGCATGTACTGGGGGCCGCTCCCGCTGCCCGACCACCATCCCGACGGCGCGACGTTCGGCCCGCTGGCGGGCGGTTGCGGAGGCGGTCCAAACGCCGGGCCAGTCGGCGGAGCCCCCTCCTCGCTGCGTTCGAGAATGTTGGCCGCACGCCGCTGATCGGTCGTGGTCAGCGCGTCCAGGGCGGCGACAGCCAATTCTCCGGCGGTGGCATACCGGTTCTCGGGTTCCTTGGCCATGCCGCGTGCGATCACCCGATCCAGCCCTATCGGGACTCCGGGATGAACCTGGCTCGGCCGCGGGGCCGGAGCGGTCAGATGGGAGGTGATCAGCGAGCTGAGACTGTTGGCCTTGTACGGGCGCGAGCCCGTGAGGCACTCGTGCAACACGCACGCCAACGAGTAAATGTCGGAGCTGCTGGTGACGTCCTTGTTCCGGAACCGCTCGGGCGCCATGTAATTGAAGGTGCCGACCATCGTCCCCATCTGGGTGAGCCGCTCGTCAGACGCCGCGGTGGCCAAGCCGAAGTCGACGAGATAGGCGAAGTCGTCACGGGTGATCAGGATGTTCTCCGGCTTCACATCACGGTGCATGACACCAACCTCGTGCGCGGCATCCAGCGCCGAGGCGACCTGGCGCACGATCGCGACCGCCCGCGCCGGCGCCAGCGGACCCTCGTCAACCAGGATCGAGTGCAGGTCCACCCCATCGATCAAGCGCATGTCCACAAAGAGCAGCCCGTCGATCTCGCCATAGTCGTGGATCGGCACGACATGGGGCTCCTGCAGCCGTCCCGCGGCGTGCGCCTCCCGCTGCATGCGTTTGCGGAACACGTCGTCCCTGGACATCGCCTCGGGCAACAGCTTCAACGCCACGATGCGGTCCTTGGCGGTGTCCTCGGCCTCGTAGACCTCGCCGAAGCCACCGGCGCCGATCAACCGTCTCAGGTGGTAGGGACCAAATTGCGAACCCACTCGCGAGCCCTCGGAGGCGCCGCCGCTCATCGCCTCTCCCCCTCACGTCGAAGGCAGCCGTTTGCCAGGGTTCACGCTAGCGTCTGGGCGGGGTCCGGCACCACAAAACCGTGCCCCTCGTCTCGGGCGGCGAACAGTCGCGCCGCGATTCATGCGGAGGTCGGAGCGCTCTTGGGCGGCCCGATCTCGAAGGTGAAGTCGTGCACGCTGATGCCGATGTGGTCGCCGTCGCCGAGCGTGGCGCTGCCCCGGATGCGTTGGTGACGCACTTTGACCCCGTTGGCCGACCGCAGGTCGGTGATCACGAAGTTGGTTCCGGTGTCGATGATGACGGCGTGATGCCTGCTGACGCTGGCGTCGTCGATGACAACGTCGTTGTCGGCGAGGCGGCCGATCGTGGTGGCTGCCGCGGTCAACGGATAGCGGCGTCCGGCATCGTCGCGCAGTACCGCGGCCGCCGATTCGGACTGAACCAGCGTGCGCTGCTCCAGAACTGTGATCGCGTGCGCAGCAGTGCTGCGCGCGGCGGTCTTGACGTCCAGGGGCTCTTGTCGCAAGATCCGCGCCTGCAGCTCCGACACCGTCGGGCCGGGATCGACACCCAGATCGTCGGCCAGAATGGCCTTGAGCCGAGCGAATGCCTCGAGAGCTTCCGACTGGCGTTCCGCGAGGTAGTAGGCGGTGATCAGTTGCGCCCACAGTGGCTCATGATAGGGATGCTCGGCGGTCAGGCCCTCGAGTTGGCCGATCATGGCATATGCTCGGCCGCAGGCGATTTCGGCCTCGGCAAGCGCGGTGTGAACCAATACCTTGTCCTCGGTCAGGGCGGTCGAGAACGCATCGACGAAGTGAAAGCTACGCAGATCATCGAGCACCGGACCGCGCCACTCGGTCAGTGCGGCGGTGAGGTGGCGGCTGGCCTCCTCGAAGCGGCCCGCTGCGGCGGCCTGCACGCCGGCATTCTTCGCGGCGACGAACCGGCCGATGTCACAGTCGGTTTCGCGGGCGTTGAGTCGATATCCCGGCGGCGCACTGACCAAGACGGCGCGCGCATCGACGCCGGCGCCGCCGAGGAGTCTGCGCAGATTCGACACGTAGCTGTGCAAGCTTGCCCGTGCGCCTGAGGGCGGCCACTCCTCCCACGCACCCGACAACAGGGAGTCCATGCTGACCGGCCGGTTGCGGTTCATCACGAGCAGCGCCAGCACCGCGCGCTGCTTGGGGGTACCCAGCGGCAACTCCGTGTCGCCGACCCGCATCTGCAGCGGCCCGAGGACACCGAACGCCACGCTGTTGCTTGTCGCCACTTGAGTGCTCCCTTCCAGGACGGCGGCGTCCCGCTCATTGTGAGCCACCAGCGACTCTGTGGTACGCGATTACTTGCCAGTTCGCTCGGTGACGATCATCCTGAAACCGTCGGGCTTCCACGCTTGCATGAACGTGGCGATCGAGACCTGCTCGTCGCGACCGTCGGGGGTGCCGCTGTCGTTGAGGTGCACGATCCCGCGCTTCGTGTCCACGCCGGTCACCACGAGAGCGTGATCGGCCTCCGTGCGCTGGCCGTCGGAGCTGTTCCAGATCGTCTCGGCGTTCACGCCGGCGATCACCCTGCGCCCGGCGGCGAGGTACTTCTCAAGCGCCTCCAGCCCGGTCGCCACGCCGCTCTGCCCGGCGGTGTCGCTGTCGGTGATCACGCCGGTGATACCGTAGTGGGCCAACAAGACCACCTCGTCCTCGGGTGAGGTGCCCATGCCGTCCGTGGCGTCGCTGGGGTTGTCCGGCTTGATGTAGACGGAGCCGGGATGGGTCTTCGACGGGGTCTTCTCCGCGACGTCGATGATCTCCTGCTCGGTGGGCATGTGCCCGGTGAGCTGGCCGACCACGTCAGCCACCGACATCAGTGCGCAGTCGTCGTAGTGCTGTTCGCGCCAAAACTTGGCGGCCGCGGCCGGGTCGCCGTAAACCATGCCGGTGTCGACCTCGGGCGCCGGCGCGGCTGTCGCCGGACCGGCGAGGCTCACCGCAGCACCGGCGACGCCGGCCGTCGCGGCCACGCCGATGACGGTCGCGGCAGCGGTCGCGCGCAGTGCAGCGGCGACCCGGTTCTTGAAGGTGTTCGTCATGTGGGTTGGCCCTTTTCTCTACGCGTGGTAGGTGCGTGAGAAAAGGGTGGAACCCGGCGCTGCAGGGATCCTCAAGAGAAACTTGGAACAGCGGGACTTGCCCCGCCGAGCGTGCTACCTCAGCTGACCAGCGCCACCGAGTTCGCGCGGCGCAGCTTGCCCGACGGCGTCTTCGGGATCGTGCCGGGGCCGAGCACGACGACGTTGCGGGGCCGCACGTCGACCTCGGCGACCACCTCGTGGGCGACCCGGTGCTCGATCCGGCGCACCGCCGCGGGATCCTCCCAGGCATTCGACTCGACGGCGACGGCGAACGTTTCCCGGGAATGACCCGCATCGAGGCGCACTGCGACCGCACAGCCGGGACGGACCCCGTCGACACGACAGGCCGCGCGTTCGATGTCGGTCGGGTAGATATTGCGGCCAGCCATGATGATGACGTCTTTGACCCGTCCGCACACCACGACGTGGCCGTTCTCCATCAGGTAGCCGAGGTCGCCGGTGTCATACCAGCCGTGGTTGTCCTGCGCCGGCACGAAGCCACCCATCGTGAGGTAGCCCGGGGTCAGTGCCTCGCCGCGCAGCTCGATGATGCCCACCCCGCGGGTCGGCAGCAGATTGCCGTCTTCATCGACGATGCGTGCCTCAAGGTCCCGCAGCAGCGGGCCCAGCGAGGCCAGCCGGCGCGTGTTGCCCTTGGTCGCCGGCACCGCCCGGCGCAGTGCGGCGAGCAGGTCGGCGTCCACCTCGTCGACCACCAGACCGGCGCCGCACTCGGAAAACGCCACCGCCAGCGTCGTTTCAGCCATTCCATAGGCGGGCAGGATCGCATCCGCGCGCAGCCCAAACGGCCTTCCCGCGTCGATGAGATCTTCGACGTCGGCGGGCTCGACAGGCTCGGAACCCGACAGCGCGAACCGCAGCGTCGACAGGTCGAACTGGCCTGGTTTCGCCTGCTTGCGCAGCCGCTTGGCGAACAGCGCATAGGCGAAGTTCGGCGCGGCCGTCATCGTGCCGCGGTACTTGTCAATCAGCTTGGCCCACAGCAGCGTGTCACGAAGGAAGTCCATCGGGGTGACCTTGACGAGCTCGGCACCGAAGTACATCGGCACCGTCAAGAAGCCGATCATGCCCATGTCATGGAAGCAGGGCAGCCAGCTGACCATCACGTCGCGGTCGACGTCGTACTGGGCGCCGATGAACATGGCCTCGGCGTTGGAGTACACGTTGCGATGCGTGATCACCACGGCCTTGGGCGAGCCAGTCGACCCGGACGTCAGCTGCATCAGCGCGACGTCGTCTTCACCGGTTTCGACCGGGTCGATCGGCTCGGCGGCGAGCAGCTGCTCGACAGTGACGACCTTGACGCCGCGCTCTTGCAGGACCGGGGCCGCGGCGAGGAACGGGTCGGACACGACGACGGCCTTGGCCTCGATCATGTCGATCACGGTGGTGGTGTCGTGGGCCCACAGCGCGAGGTCGGTGCGTGGGGTGGGCTGATGCAGCATCGTCAGGCTGGCGCCGCGCATCCACAGGCCCTGCGCCGTCGGGGCGATCTCAACCGGAGCGCCGGCCAGCACCCCCACCGCGTCGCCGGGTCCGACACCGGCCGCGGCCAGGCCGCCCGCGATGCGCCGAGCCTTCTGATGCACCTCACCCCAGGTGTGCCGAACGGGGGCGTGTGGCTCGCCGGTCACCATGCCCCTGGTGGTGCTCAGGGCGTTGCGGTACATCTTCTCGGTGAACCTGCTCACGACAACCTCCTGGGTTCCGTAGCGCGATGTCGCCGGCTGTGCGGCTCGTCGGCTTCGTGGCGCCGCCGACTTCGCGGCATTGCCGCAGAGGCCCGGGCATTAATGCTCCGCCTGCTTGATGGCGCTTCATAAGAGGCGCGCATACACAATTGGGGAGCGGTTTCATTGCGAAACGGTGTTGATGCCCCGTGCGGTCCAGTCTTGCTCGGTGTCCTGCGGTGGTACGACGGTCGCCCACCCCGAAACCGGGTGGGCGACCACGAAGTGGGATCACTGACGTACACCGCGGATGATCTTAAACTCCTCTTAGAGTAGGCGGCAAACCGTGTGTCGTTTTGAGGCGTGGGTCACATTCCGGTGATCGGCGCGGGAATCACCCGCGCGCCCTGGACCGGACCACTGGCCACCCGTACCGTGCGGCAGACCCCGGCGCCGGCCAATTGCGTGCCGACGTCGACGGCCGACGCCGCCGTGGAGCACAGAAACGCGCAGGTGGGTCCCGAGCCCGAGACGATGCCCGCCAGTGCGCCCGCCTCGATGCCCGCTCGCAATGTGCGGCGCAGGCCCGGATCCAAACTCACGGCCCCGGCCTGCAGGTCGTTACCGAGGAGCGGTGCCAGCTCGTCGGGATCGCCGGCCGCCAGCGCTGTCAGCAGCGGTTCGGGGTCCTCCAATCCCAGCGGATCCCCCCGCTCGCGGAGCCGGTCCAATTCGGCGAACACCGCCCCCGCCGGCAACCCGCCAGCCGAAAACGCGAGGACCCAGTGAAATGTTGTCCGAGCCAGCACCGTCGCGAGCTCCTCGCCGCGTCCGGTGCCCAGCGCGGTACCGCCATGCAACGCGAACGGCACGTCGCTGCCGAGCCGTGCGGCAAGTGTATGCAGGTCGCGGCGGGGCACACCGACCTCCCAAAGGGTGTTGATGCCCACCAGCACGGCCGCTGCGTCGGCGCTGCCGCCGGCCATGCCACCTGCGACCGGGATGGACTTTTCGATGCTGATCTCGACGTCCGGCGAGCGTCCGACGTGTGCGGCCATCACTTCAGCGGCCTGCCAGGCCAGGTTGCGCTCGTCGGCGGGCAGCGTCTCGGCCCCTTCACCGGTCACCTCGACCGACAACGTGTCCGAATTACGAATCGTCACCTCGTCGAGAAGCGATACCGCGTGAAACACGGTGGTCAGCTCGTGATAGCCGTCATCGCGACGGTCACCGACGGCCAGGTACAGGTTCACCTTGCCGGGTACCCGAACGGTGACAGAACCGGTGGCCACCCATTCTGGCGCGGTGCTGCCATTCGACACGGCACGAGATTAGCGCCCGCGGCGGAAAACGTAAGGCTGTCGCGTGCGATGCGTCACACAGAAGAGAGAGTGGCGAGATAGACCCCTCGGCCATCTCCACCACTCCTTGCTCTGTCAAATACCCAGGGGACAGGCAAGTCAAACTGGGGACAGCGAAGCCAAATCCGGGACATCGAGGCCAAACCCGGACGCGGCTTACCCTGAGACTGTGCTGTGCCCTGGCGAAACGTTCGAGGGCTACGTCGTCGAGGACGTGCTGGGCCACGGTGGGTCGGCGACCGTGTTCCGGGCGCACACCTGCGACGACCCGCACCAAGCCGTCGCACTGAAGGTGCTCGCCGACGATCATCGCGGAGCGGCCGACACGACGCGGCTGCAGCGGGAATTCGACTTTGCGGACCAGCTCAGGCATCCGCACGTGGTATCGGTCTATCGGCGCGGCGATCATTGGCTCGCCATGCAATTGGTGAACGGGGCCACCGCTACGGCACTGGAACGCCTCGACGACCGCCTGACCGCGATGGAGCAGATCGCCGACGCGCTCGACTACGTGCACCGGTGCGGCATCGTGCACTGTGACGTCAAACCAGCCAATGTGCTCGTCTACCAGGACTTCTCGCGAGGGGGTGCCGTGCTCATCGACTTCGGCGTGGCGTACGCCGTGGTCGAGGAGCGCACGAAGCGGCCGCAGCCGCTGGTCGCGTCGCTGCCCTATCTGGCCCCGGAAATGCTGCGTGGGCGGGCCCCGGCGGCGGCGTCCGACGAGTACGCGTTGGCGTGCACGACCGTCGAACTTGTTACGGGGTCAACGCCTTTCACCGCGGCGACACCCGCCGCGATGGCCGCGGCGCAGCTGGATGAGCCGCCGCCGTATCCGTCGCGCACATTCGGGTGGCTGCCGCGGGGTTTCGACGGGGTAATCGGCAAGGCACTGGCCAAGGATCCCGAACTTCGCTACCCAACGTGCACCGAATTCGTCGCGGCGGTCGTCAAGGTGTTTCGCCGCTAGCCGTTATGGTTTTGGCGGCTCGGCCGGAATGCTCATCGGCGGCACCGCCGGAGTGCTCTTTCTACTCCTCGCGTCCGCGGGCTCCTGGGATCGTTGCAGCAGCCGGACGAAGTCGGCGATGCCCAGCGTCTCACCGCGGCGTGCCGGGTCGATGCTGGCGGAGAGGAGCCGGCGCGCGGAATCGTTACCGGAGCCGGCCCATTGCGCGAAGGCGTTGCGGGCGGTCTTGCGCCGTTGGGCGAAGGCGATGTCCACCAGCTCGAACACCTCACGGCGAAAAGCATCGTCGACGGGCCATGGCGGGTTCTCGTACCGGTCGACGCGCACCAGCCCGGAGTACACCC